>DATMCA010000687.1:0-2009 GCA_035559015.1 Umezawaea sp.
AGCAGCAGACCCGCACCGCCGAACGCCATGCCCAGCACGCTGGACTTCTGGTCCGCCAACTCCCACCCGTCGCGGAACAGGAAGAGGAAAAGGCCGGTGGCGACCACGAGGGTCACCACCGGCCAGGTCCAGCGCCGTGATCGCATCGCTACATCATGCCGAAACCTTC
The DNA here is from genome assembly GCA_035559015.1 of Umezawaea sp. Lineage (GTDB taxonomy): Bacteria > Actinomycetota > Actinomycetes > Mycobacteriales > Pseudonocardiaceae > Umezawaea. The sequence continues at coordinate 170 of DATMCA010000687.1, forward strand.
ACCCGGCTACGCCGGAACCGAAGGAAGGCCGCGGACACCAGGATGATCGCGAGGATGCTGTAGGCGATCATCGCGAACGTGCTGTCGACGAGCGCCACGGGATCGCCCTGGCTGATCGTCAGCGTCCGGCGCAGCTGCTCCTCCGCCATCGGCCCGAGGATCAGGCCGACGACGGCGGGTGCGATCGGGTAGCCGTGCCGTCGCATGAAGAACCCGATCACGCCGATGACCAGCAGCACGATCAGGTCGTCCACGACGAAGTTCACCGCGTAGGTGCCCAGTGCGGCGAACAGCAGGATGCCCGCGTACAGGTAGGGCCGCGGGATCTGCAGGACCTTCACCCAGATCTTGATCAGGGGGAGGTTGAGCACCAGGAGCATCACGTTGCCGATGTAGAGGCTCGCGATCAGCGCCCACACCAGGGCCGAGTTGTTCGTGAACAGCAGCGGTCCCGGCTGGATGCCGTAGCTCTGGAACGCCGCCACGATGACCGCCGCGGTCGCCGTCGTCGGCAGGCCCAGCGTCAGCAGCGGCACCAGGACACCGGCCGCGGCCGCGTTGTTGGCCGCCTCCGGTCCCGCGACACCCTCGATGGCGCCCTTGCCGAACTCCTCAGGGCGCTTCGCGAGCTTCTTCTCGGCCGCGTAGGACAGGAACGTCGAGACGTCCGCCCCACCGGCCGGGATGGTGCCGATCGGGAACCCGATGGCGGTGCCGCGCAACCACGGCTTCCACGAGCGGGCCCAGAACTCCTTGGTCATCCACTTGCCGCCGACGGGGACGACCTCGACCGGCCCGTGCCGCAGGCGCGACGCCACGTACAGCGCCTCGCCGACGGCGAACACGCCGACCGCGACGATCACCACGTCGATGCCGTCGGACAGCGTGGACAGGCCGAGGGTCAGCCTGGGCTGACCGGTGAGGGTGTCCGTGCCGACCAGGCCGAGGAACAGCCCCAGGGCCAGCGCCGCGAGACCGCGGCTGATCGACGAGCCCAGCAGCGCGGCGACCGTGATGAACGCGACGACCATGAGTGCGAAGTAGTCGGGTGGCCCGAGGGTCACCGCGAGGTCCGCGATGGTCGGCGCGAGCACGGTCAGCAGCACCGTGGCGATCGTGCCCGCGACGAAGGACCCGATGGCGGCCGTCGCCAGCGCGGCCGCGCCGCGCCCGGCTTTCGCCATCTTGTTGCCTTCGAGCGCCGTCACGATCGAGGACGACTCGCCCGGTGTGTTCAGCAGGATCGACGTCGTCGACCCTCCGTACATGCCGCCGTAGTAGATGCCCGCGAAGATGATGATGGCCGCGGTGGGTTCGAGCGTGTAGGTCAACGGCAGCAACAGTGCGACCGTCATCGCCGGGCCGATGCCCGGCAACACGCCGACTGCGGTGCCCAGCGTGACGCCGAGCAGCGCGTACAGCAGGAACTCCGGCTGCATCGCGGTCGCGAAACCGTCGAGCAGCAGCGTGATGTTATCCATCGAGGAGTGGCACTCCCTCAAAGATCCCGGCGGGCAGGGAGAGCCCCAGTCCGGACGCGAAGACGATCTGGATCACCACGGCGAGCACCACCGAGATCAGCAGCACCTTCCACCACGGTCGAGCGCCCAGCGTCCAGGCGGCGCCCGCGAACAGCAGCGCCGCCGCCACCGGCCAGCCGACCAGGTCGATGAGCACGAGGTGCGCGACCAGGAAGGCCAGGAGCTTCACCACGGTCAACCAGTCGGTCCGCGCGTCCGCGTCCACGTCCTCCGCGTCCTCCAGCTCGCCGAGCTTGCCGCGCACGGTGGCCACGATGGCCGCCAAGCCGGTCACGACGAGCAGGAAGCCGACGGCGTAG
>DATMCA010000688.1:0-4003 GCA_035559015.1 Umezawaea sp.
ATCTCCCGTGGGAGGCCCAACCGTGGACTCGTCGAACGCCCCGGCCGCAAGCTCGTCCGAGAGCGGAGTCACCCCTCCGCCCTCGGTCGAGCGGGTGTGGCCAGCGGGGCGACTGGAACCGATGCCCATCCGCAAGTTGCCCGACGCACCACCTTCCATCCACCTGTTAGGCCCGACCGTCTTCCTCGTCGCGCTCGGTGTCGGCATGGGGGAGTCGTACATGTGGCCCCGGCTCGTGCTGCTGTTCGGGCCCGAGATCCGGTGGCTGTTCCTCATCGGCGTCACGCTCCAAGCGGTCGTGATGCTGGAGATGGCCCGCTACGCCATGGCCACCGGGGAGAGCATCTTCTTCGGCGCCGCGCGCGTGTTCAAGCCGATCATGTGGTTCTTCTTCGTGGTCGCGATCCTCGTCTACATCTGGCCCGGCCACCTCTCGGCCGGTGCGGCCGCACTGGAGAGGATCACCGGTATCCCCTGGGTGGTCTCCGCCTGCGTGGGCCTGGTGCTCGTCGGCATCCTCTTCAGCATGGCCAGGGTCATCTACCCGTTGCTGGAGAACGTGCTGGCCATGCTGATCGGGCTGCTCGTCGTGAGCACCTCGGTCGTCGCGGCGATGGTCGGCCAGTGGTCCGACGTCGTCTCCACGATCACCGGGATGTTCCACTTCGGGTACTTCCCCGAGCAGGCGATGTCGGCCGCGTGGTTCCCGATCATCGTCGGCTCGATCGCGTTCGCCGGCCCGTCCGGCATGCAGCAGATGTGGTACACGCTGCACCTGCGCGACAGCGGCGCCGGCATGGGCGCGCACATCCCGAAGGTGCGCGGGCTCCGGCACGCGGGCGAAGAGGAGGAGATGCCGTCCCGCGGCTTCATGTTCGACACGTCCGACGCGGACGAGATGAAGAAGTGGAAGGGCTGGCGGCGCTGGGTCACGTTCGACGCGCTGCTGTTGTTCTGGGGCATCACGATGCTCGTCACGATCTCTTTCACCGTGCTGGCGCAGGCCGCGTCGCGGCAGAGCCCGGACGTGAAGGGGCTCATCGAGTCCGGTGAACGCGAGGCGGCGCTCAACGCCATGTCCGACGCGTTCGCCTCGGCGGGCGGATCGGTGCTCGGCGGCGTGTTCCTCGGGTTCATCGCGCTGATCGGCCTCAACGCCACGCTCGGCCTGTTCGACTCCTTCTCCCGCGGCCAGTCCGACATGGCGTACCACTTCGTGCCCGGTGCCAAGAGGTTCGGCGTCTCCAAGCTCTACGCCGGGTTCCTCTGGGGCGTCATCCTGTTCGGCATCGTGATCCTGCTGTGGGGTCCGGCCGACGGGCCCGGCGCGATCCTCGACGTGCTCGCGTTCCTGTCGACGTTCGCCATGGGTGCCTACTGCGTCGTGCTGCTGCTGGTGAACAACAGGATGCTGCCGAAACCCATCCGCCCCAAGCTGATCACCAACCTGATCATCGGGTTCGGCGCGGTGTTCTACCTGGGGATGCTCATCTTCAGCCTGGTCAAGTTCGGCGTCGTGGTCGGCTGACATGGCGATCGCACAGGTGAGGCGACTCGGCGAACTGGCCGTGCCCGGCGCGGTCGTCGGCATGACGGCGGGCTTCGTGGCGGGAGCCCTGGCGCTGGTGGTGGGGCAGCCACCGGGGTGGGCGATGGTGACCGCGCTGACCCTCGGCGTGCCGCTGGCCGTGCTCGGCGGGGTCTACGGCGTGCTGGTCGGATCGGGGAAGGTCCGGATCGGGGTCTTCGCGCCCGCGGCGCTGTTCTGGTTCGTGGGCTTCCCGCTGGCGCGATTGGCGCACGAGGTGCTGTCCGGGTGGATCCTGGGCGGTGTGCCCGACTGGCCGTCCGACCTGCTCGGGTTCCTGGCGTACCAGGCGATGGTGAGCGTCGGCTGGGCCATCGGGTTCCTCTGGCTGCACGAGCGGATCGCGCCGGGGTGGATGCGGCGCGTCCGGGCGGGCAACCCGGCGGCGGCCGAGCTGTTCGAGCGGTACGTCGTGCACGCGGCGTCGCTGGCGGAGGCCCGTGAGCGCAGGCGGTCCCGACATCCGTCCCGCGCGGGAAAGGCCTGAGCATGGACCTGCACACCTGGGTGTGGCTCGCGACCACCGGCGGGTTCGCGGCCGTGATCGCGTTCGACTTCTGGCTCGTGGCACGGAATCCGCGCGACCCCTCGTTCCGGGAATCACTGTTGTGGGTGATCGGCTACGTGTCGCTGGCCGTCGTCTTCGGCCTCGGTGTCGGGCTGTTCGCGGGCGGTCGGTACGGCGGTGAATTCTTCGCGGGCTGGATCACGGAGTACTCGCTCAGCGTCGACAACCTGTTCGTGTTCGTGCTGATCATGTCCAGGTTCGCCGTGCCGCGCGAGTACCGGCAGAAGGTGCTGCTCGTCGGCATCGTGCTGGCGCTGGCGCTGCGGGCGGTCTTCATCCTGGCGGGGGCGAGCGCGATCTCGCGGTTCGACTGGCTGTTCTACGTCTTCGGCGCGTTCCTCGTGTTCACGGCGTGGAAGCTGGTGCGGCAGGACGAGTCCGAGGAGGCCGAGTTCTCCGAGAACGCCGCGCTGCGCGTGGTTCGACGGGTGGTGCCGACCTCGGACGGCTACCACGGCGCGTCGATCACCACCCGCGTCGACGGGCGGCGGGTCGTCACGCCGATGCTGATCGTGATGGTCGCGGTCGGCACCACGGACCTGCTGTTCGCCGTCGACTCGATCCCGGCGATCTTCGGGCTCACCAAGGAGCCGTACCTGGTGTTCACGGCCAACGCGTTCGCCCTCATGGGGCTGCGCCAGCTGTTCTTCCTCGTGGGAGGACTGCTGGACCGGCTCATCCACCTGAGCAAGGGCTTGGCGTTCGTGCTCGCGTTCATCGGCTTCAAGCTCGTCTTCGAGGCGCTGCACCACCACGGCGTCTCGTGGGCACCCGAGGTGCCGATCACGCTGTCCCTCGGTGTGATCGTCGTGACCCTGCTGGTCACCACGGTCGCGAGCCTCGTCGGGACCCGACGTCGGGCCGCGGCCGTGATGAGGGAGGCGGAGTCGCGGAGCGGATGACGGACGGTCGGGTGGTGCCGCTCAAGCCACCACCCGGCTGTTCTTCCGTCGTCCCGCGGATGTGCGGTCTGCCTCCGCGCCTCACCCGGCGCGGGGGCGGTACCGCTGCCGGCCCCGGGAACCGGCGACGTTGCCGGTGCTGGTGTCGCGGCGTCCGCTCCTCGCCCTCGAACGCGGGCGTTGTACGCCGACGAGGTTCCCCGGCACCGCGAGGTCTGCCGTACCGGAGGTGATCGGCGCGCCGCCCCTGGTGGGCGTCAGTGCATCGCCGAGCTGCCCTGGTCCTTCGCGGCGGTCCGGCGCAGGTAGTCCTCGACGTCGGTGACGGACTCGTCCTTGCGGCGCTGCGCCTCCATGGCGGTCGCCAGGCCGAGGCCGAGGGTGCGGCCGTCGGCGAAGAACCCGCGTGGACGGCGAAGTGCCTCGGTGAACCGGTTTCCCATGACCTTCTCCTCACTTGTCCGTCCACAGTGGACGGCTTGTTCCGGGTGTGCGTCCTCCCGTCAACGATGGCCCGTTCGGGCCGTGTTCGCCGGGTGGGGGCTCCGAGGGTCGACGGTGACCCGCCCTGATGGATTCAGAATACAGGCTTTCGTATGCAATGTGGGTGGTAGTGGTCACCATCACCGCCCTCCCGTGGAGGTGGGTGCTGGTGACGCGGTTGGACCTACGCCCGATCGCCCCGAGGCCGGTCGTGGTACGCCTGCCGGGTCCGGTCGGTGTGCTGGGACATGATCGAACCCGCGAGGTCGACGTCCTTCGCGGCGATGGCCGTGATCAGGTTGCTGTGCTCGACCCAGGAGTCGGCGCCGCGCCTGCCCGCGATCGGCGTGTAGTACCACCGCACGCGGCGGTCGACCATGCCGATCATCTCGGCGAGCACGGTGTTGCCGGACAGCTTGGTGATGAAGGCGTGCAGGGCGGCGTTCGCGGCGACCATGCCGT
>DATMCA010000689.1:0-14110 GCA_035559015.1 Umezawaea sp.
TGGAGCCGCGATGCTGTACGAGGAGGAAGGCCATGCTGGAGACGACGCCTGGAGCAGGCGTGGACGCCAGGTCTCGTGCGCAACGCGAGCCGAAGTACTGGGGACTCAAGCGGCACCTGCTGGACCTGTTGCGCGCGCTGCCGCCGGGATCCCCCATCCCGACCGAGCGGTCCCTGGCCGCTGACTTCGACGTTTCGCGCACGACGGTGCGCCAAGCGCTTGCGGAGTTGACCGTCGAAGGACGGCTGCTCAGGGTGCAGGGCAAGGGAACCTTCGCGGCGGAGCCCAAGGTCGCGCAGCGGTTGCAGCTGTCTTCGTACACAGAGGACATGCGGGCCCAGGGCCGAAAGCCTTCGTCACGCCTGATCGAGGCGTCCGAGCTGCCCGCCGAGGCGGAGCTGGCCAGGTTCCTCGGGGTCCGGGCGGGCGCGAAGGTGCTCAGGCTGCACCGGTTGCGGCTCGCCGACGACGAGCCGATGGCCATCGAGACGACCCACCTCGCGCTCGGCCGCTTCCGCGGCCTGCGCCGCTACCTCGCCCCTGGGACCTCGCTCTACCAGGTGCTTCGCGAGCGGTTCGGCGTCGAGATGGGCCACGCCGAGGAGACGATCGAGACCGCTCTCGCCAGCCCCGAGGAGGCCGAACTCCTCGGCGCGGACATCGGCCTGCCGATGCTGCTGCTGTCGCGGCACTCGTTCGACACCGAGGGCAACCCCGTCGAGTGGGTGCGAAGCGTGTACCGGGGGGACCGGTACAAGTTCGTCGCCACGCTCAACCGGCCCGCGGGCTGATTTCCCGGATTGGCGGAGGGAGCCGTCCCGTTCGCGAGCGGGACGGCTTTTCCTTGCGCCTGACGGCCATTCGGTGGAATGGTCATGACCACTGAAGGCGCAGGTCAGATCGATCCGGTTGGTCGCGCCTTCCGGCCCCGAACAACGTGATAGACATTCGTCTATCCGATTTGACGATGACCTCCGAAACTGTCGGACCCTCTCGGTACGGTCTAATTCGGGGCCTTCCCGACCGGGGGACCCCGGTCCCGCCACGCGCTCCGCCGCCGGTCCCGGACACGTCGCCGTAACATGCCCGACCGGCGACCTCGGCCGTGGACGAACCGCCCCGGAGTCCTCGAAGGCGTCCCATAGGGTGAAAATCGCGTCGGCCACCCATAGGGAATCCAAATACCTGAACGCCCGTTCCGCCCCCGTCCCGGCGGAGCCGGCGTCGCCGAACGGGGTCACAATGTCGCCGTGGTGACCACCGAAGTGATCGTCTGGGGCACTCCCAGGGCCAAGGCCGTGCTGGCGACGACCATCGTCGGCTCCGGCATGGCGATGTTGGACAGCACGATCGTCAACGTCGCGCTGCCGAAGATCGGCGAGGAGCTCGGCGCGTCGGTCGCGGGGCTCCAGTGGATCCTCAACGGCTACCTGCTGTCGCTCGCGGCGCTCATCCTGGTCGCCGGGTCGCTCGGCGACCGCTACGGCCGCAGGCGGATGTTCACCTTCGGCGTCCTGTGGTTCGGCGCGGCCTCGCTCCTGTGCGGCCTCGCGCCCACCACGGAGCTGCTGGTCGGCGCGCGGATCCTCCAGGGCGTCGGCGGCGCGCTGCTCACGCCCGGCTCGCTGGCGATCCTCCAGTCGACGTTCGCCCGCCAGGACCGGTCGCGGGCCATCGGCGCGTGGTCGGGGCTGGGCGGCATCGCGGCGGCCGTCGGCCCGCTCGCCGGCGGGCTGCTCGTGCAGGCCGGGTCGTGGCGGCTGGCGTTCCTGATCAACGTGCCGATCGCGCTGGTGTGCGTGTGGATGGCCCGCCGGTTCGTGCCGGAGTCGCGCGACGAGACGCTGACCGGCCACCCGAACATCCTCGGCTCGGCCGTCGGCGCGCTCGGCCTCGCGGGCGTCACCGGTGCCCTCGTCGAAGCCCCGGACCGGGGCATCGGCGACCCGCTCGTGCTCGGCGCGGGTGTCGTCGGGATCGCGGGCCTGGTGGCGTTCGGCCTGCTCCAAGCCCGCGGCCACACACCCCTCGTGCCACCGCAGCTCTTCGCGAACCGGACGTTCGTGCTGGCCAACGCGCTGACGTTCCTGATGTACGCCGCACTGGGCGGCGTGATGGTGCTGATGATCCTCCAGCTCCAGGTGTCGCTGCACTACAGCCCGACCGCCGCCGGGCTGGCCGGTCTGCCGATCACGGTCATCATGCTGGTGCTCTCGGCGCGGTCCGGCAGGCTCGCGCAGCGCATCGGCCCCCGAGCCCAGCTCGTGGCGGGCCCGATCCTGGTCGGCGCGGGAATGCTGCTGCTCCGCAACGCCGAACCGGGTGCCGGCTACCTCACCGGCGTCCTGCCCGGCATCACCGTCTTCGGCCTCGGCCTGGCCACCGTCGTCGCCCCCGTCACGGCGACCGTCCTCGCCGCCGCCCCGGACCGCTACGCGGGCGTCGCCTCCGGCGTCAACAACGCCGTCGCCCGCACCGGCAGCCTCGTCGCGGTGGCCGCCCTGCCCGCCGTCTCCGGCCTCACCGGCACCGGCTACACCGACCCCGCCGCCATGACCGCGAGCTGGCAGAAAGCCCTGCTCATCTGCGCCGCGGCCGCCGCGCTCGGCGGCCTCCTCGCCCTCGGCACGGACAACGCCACCCTGCGCGACACCCCACCCCAACCCGACCCGGAACAGCCCAGGCCCGGCGACTGCCACTCCTGCGGCGTCGACGCCCCACCCACCCACGTCCGCGCCTGACGCCGGTTTTCGTCGGACCCCACCGCTAGCGTTCAGTTCGGGGGGTCCTGCACCACGGGGGACCCCGGACCAGGCGTGTCCCGCACGGCCAGCAGTTCCGCCAGCAGCTCCGGGTCGAGGTTGCCGCCCGAGACGACGGCGACGGTCTTGCCCAGGGGGAGTTCGTCGCGCCGGTTCAGGTAGGCGGCGATGACCACCGCGCCGCTCGGCTCGGCGATCAGCCGGGACCGCCGGGCGAGCAGCGGCACGGCGGCACGGATCTCGTCCTCGGTGACGGTGACGATCCCGTCGACCAGTTCGCGCATGTGCGCGAACGTCAGCTCGGACGGTTCCGCGCGCAGGCCGTCGGCGATGGTCCTGGCCCGCATCGCGGGTGACCAGGAGGCCGACCTGCGGCCCGCGCGGAGGCTGTCGGCGGCGTCGGCGGCGAGCGCGGGTTCGACGCCGATGACGCGCGCGTCCGGGCAGAGGGACTTGATCGCGACGGCGACGCCGGAGATCAGGCCGCCGCCGCTGACGGGCACCAGCACGGTCTCGACCGACGGCAGGTCCTCGGCGATCTCCAGGCCGACGGTGCCCTGACCGGCGATGACGTCGACGTGGTCGAACGGCGGGATGAGCGTCGACCCGCGCTGGTGGGCGAGGTAGCGGGCGCGGGACTCTCGTTCGGTCACGGGCACCACGTGCACCTCGGCGCCGTGCGACAGCGTGGCGTCGATCTTGACCTGCGGCGTGTTGTCGGGCACCACGATCGCGGCAGGCACGCCGAACAGCTTCGCGGCGTAGGCGACGGCCTGCGCGTGGTTGCCGCTGGAGTACGCGACGACGCCGAGCGCTCGGACGTCTGCCGGGAGGGCGGCCAGCGCGTGGTAGGCGCCGCGGATCTTGAACGCGCCGACGGGCTGGAGGTTCTCCGGCTTGAGCCACAGCGGGCGGTCGGGGTCTGCCCACGCGCACGCGAGCAGCGGGGTTCGCAGCACGGCGGGGGCCACGAGCTCGGCCGCCGCCCGGATGTCGGAAATCGTGACCAGGCGCACGAGGAGATGATGCGTGGTCGTCCTCACCTTCGACCAACCGGCACGGCCGCCGACCCGTCCAGTAGTCGGACGAGCAGGAAACCGCCTAGCAGTTGAGGATCATGAGCGAGGAGAACGAGAAGAAGACCGGTCTGGACCTCAAGCCCGCGCAGATCGCCGCGGGAGCACTGGCCGCGGTGACCGCGGCCTTCCTGGGATCGCAGTTGAACGTCGCGGGCACGATCGCGGGCGCCGCCGTCGCGAGCGTCATCAGCACGATCGGCGGCGCGCTCTACCAGAGTTCGATCGAACGGACCCGCGAGTCGGTGCGGCGGGTCGGCAGCAAGGCGTGGGTGGTCAAACCCGTCGACGGCGAGACGGCGTCCGCAGCCGCCGCCGAAGCCGCCGAGACGGCTGCGGGGACCACCGCCGAGACCGAAGTGGACACTGAGGACAAACCGTCGAAAATCCGGCGCTGGCCGAAGGTTGCGGCCGGTTCGGTGCTGGTCTTCGTGCTGGGGATGCTGGCCGTCACGGGTGTCGAGTGGGTGCGCGGAGCGCCCCTCTCCGGCGGTTCCGCGGGCACCAGCCTGGGCGCGGTCGTGGGCAAGCCGACCGATCGCCCGAACACCCCGCCCGCCAGTGGGGTGACGTCCACTCCGGACGCCCCGTCGAGCACCGCGCCGCCGTCGAGCACGACGTCGAGCACGCCCACGACGACGTCCGAACCGACCCCGTCGAGCAGTGCGCCGCAGTCCTCGACACCCCCTCCGTCGACCACCGGGCAGTCGAGTTCGGAGCCCACCGGCCAGACGACCCCGGCACCCCCGACGGGCCTGGGAACGGTCGGGTAAACCGCCAAATCGACCAACTGGCAAAACGCTCAATCTGGTGATCGTTTCATTACTTTGAGTAAGAGTTAACAGTCAAGGGCTACGCACCGGAGTTGAATGGTCGTGAGCTGTGACACACTTCGCCCTCAGATGGCCTCGACCGTCATAGGTCACAGGCTTATAACGTCGCTCGATCGGGTGAATACCGGTCAGTAGACGACCGGAAGGAGGGCTGTGCGAACCGTGGAGACCCCACGCGAACGCGTCACTCCGAGGCTTTCCGAGGTCGATTCTCGACCCTCATCCGAACGGGCTCTGCACCGAGGACGGGACGGAAGAAGTAGGAGGAGGGTGGGGCGACCCCTGCCGCCGCCCCACCACCCGTCCCCCTAAAGGCCCCCGTGAGCGGTCCCTGCAACCAGCTCACGGGTTCCCTGCACCCGAAGATGAGGGAGACGTCTAATGATCCGCACGAGTGCGGCCCGCCTCACCGGAGTTGCCCTGCTGGCAGCCGGCGCGGCGATTGCTCTCAGCGTACCGGCGATTGCCGGTCCCGCTGCGGTGAACGTGGCAAGTCCCGCCGACACGGAGAGCTACTCACCCGAGTTGCTCCAAGCGGTCCAGCGGGACCTCGGCCTGAACGCCGACCAAGCACGCACCCGACTGGCCAACGACGCCAATTCGGGCCAGCTCGAAGCCAAGGTGAAGGACGCTCTCGGCGACCAGTTCGCGGGCGCCTGGATCGACTCGGTCTCGGGCAAGCTCACCGTCGGCACGACCAGTGCCGCCAAGTCCGACACCGCCCGCTCGCTGGGCGCCGACGTCCGGGTCGTCCGGTTCTCGCAGCAGCAGCTCGCGGGCACCCAGGCCGCCCTGGACACCCTGAAGGCGCCCGCGTCGATCACCAGCTGGCGCGTCGACGAGGTGTCCAACACGGTCGTCGTCGAGGTCAACCGCGACAAGCGGGACGCGGCGGCCGAGGCCTTCCTGGCCACGGCCCGCGGCATCAGCCCGGCCGTCACGGTCGCCGAGACCACGGACGCGCCGACGCCGCTCTACGACACCCGCGGCGGTGACGCGTACTACATCGGCGGCAGCCGCTGCTCGGTCGGCTTCGCGGTGACCGGCGGCTTCGTGTCCGCGGGCCACTGCGGGCGCTCGGGCAACGCCACCACCGGCTTCAACAGGGTCGCCCAGGGCACGTTCCGCGGCTCGTCGTTCCCCGGCAACGACTACTCCTGGGTGGCGACGAACAGCAACTGGACGTCCCGGCCGTGGGTGAACCGCTACAACGGCTCGAACGTCACCGTGACGGGCTCCACCTCGGCGGCGGTCGGCGCGGCGATCTGCCGGTCCGGCTCCACCACGGGCTGGCGCTGCGGCACGGTCCAGCAGAAGAACGCGACCGTGAACTACTCGCAGGGCTCGGTGTCCGGCCTGACCCGGACCAACGCCTGCGCGGAGCCCGGTGACTCGGGCGGCTCGTGGGTCGCGGGCACGAACTTCAGCCAGGCCCAGGGCGTGACCTCGGGTGGTTCGGGCAACTGCACCTCCGGCGGCACGACCTACTTCCAGCCGGTCGGCGAGATCCTGTCGGCCTACGGTCTGACCCTCACGAGGGGCTAGGCGAGCATTCCGACGGCGACCCGACCCCCCTGCCCGGTCGCCGTCGACCCTGCGAAACGCCCTCCGCTCCGGCACCCCTGCGCCGGGACGGGGGGCGTTTCCACGTCCGGGTCCGATCAGCCGAGCCGGGACCGCAGTTCGCGGGCCGCGGCCCCCGGGTCCTCGGCCGCCGTGATCGCCCGGACGACGACGATCCGCGTGGCCCCCGCGTCGAGCACCTCGTGCAGGTTGGTCAGGTCGATCCCGCCGATCGCGAACCACGGCCGCTCCGAGGACGTCGCCCGCACGAGGTCCAGCCCCGGCGCAGGCCTGCCGGGCTTCGTCGGCGTCGGCCAGCACGGGCCGGTGCAGAAGTAGTCGACGCCGGGTTCGGTGGCCGCCGCGGTCATCTGCTCGACGTCGTGCGTCGACCTCCCGATCACCACGTCGTCGCCGAGCAGCTCCCGCGCCGCGGGAACCGGCAGGTCGTCCTGCCCGAGGTGCAGCACGTCGGCGTCGACCGCCGCCGCCACGTCCGCCCGGTCGTTGACCGACAGCAGTGCGCCGTGCCGCGCGCACGCCTCGGCGAGGACCTCCAGCGCGGCGATCTCCTGCCTGGCCTCCAGGCCCTTGTCCCGCAGTTGGACGACGTCCACGCCACCCGCGAGCGCGGCGTCGGCGAAGTCGGCGAGGTCGCCGCGGTCGGTGCGGGCGTCGGTGCAGAGGTAGAGCTTCGCCGCGGCGAGCCGCTGCCTGATCCGGGTTCCGTCGAGTCCTGGCACGGGTCGGACGGTAACCGCGCCACCGATCCGTGCGCTACGGTGGAGGTGGTTCCGCACGGGAGCCCGGAATCCACCGGGCTGAGAGGGAGCGTGGTTCGCTCCGACCGTCGAACCTGATCCGGGTCATGCCGGCGCAGGGAGCGTGAGTGCCTTGGTTCCACGAGTGTCCGTCCTGGGCGGCGGTGTCATCGGTCTGTCCATCGCCTGGCGGGTCGCCGCCAGTGGCTGTGCCGTCACGGTTTTCGACGACGAGTGCCGCACCGCGGGCTCGTGGGTCGCGGGCGGGATGTTGGCGCCGGTCACCGAGTCGTGGCCCGGCGAGGAAGAGCTGCTGGACCTGGGCTCCCGGTCGTTGGCGCTGTGGCCCGACTTCGCGCGTGCGCTCGGGGACGTCGGCCTGCGCACCGAGGGAACCCTCGCCGTGGCACTGGATTCCGCGGACGTGGGCGTGCTGGACGTGCTCGCCGAGCACCTCCGGAGCCTCGGCCGGGAAGCCGACCGGTTGACCGGCCGGGAGCTGCGCGCGCTGGAACCCGGCCTGGGGCCGCGGGTGCGCGGCGGCCTGTCCGTGCCCGGCGACCTCGCCCTGGACAACCGGGCGCTGCTGTCCGCGCTGCGCAAGGCCTGCGCCGTCGAAGGAGTCCTGTTCGAACCGCGCCGCGCCGCGCCGTCCACTGTGGACGCGGACGTGGTGGTGATCGCCGCGGGCGCGTGGAGCGGCGACCTGCACCCGGCGCTGAAACCGTTGATCCGCCCGGTGAAGGGCGAGATCCTCCGGCTCGCGGCCCGGCGCGGCGCGCTGCCGCCGCCGACGAGGACCGTGCGCGCGCACGTCGAAGGACGGCCGATCTACCTGGTGCCCAAGGAGGACGGGCTCGTCGTGGGCGCGACCCAGTACGAGGCCGGGTTCGACCCCGCGGTGACCGTCGGCGGCGTGCGCGACCTGCTGCGCGACGCGGAGGTCGTGCTGCCCGGCATCGCCGAGTACGAGCTGGTCGAGTCCGCCGCGGGGTTCCGCGCGGGCAGCCCGGACAACATGCCGGTGATCAGGTGGCTGGAACCCGGTGTGCTGGCGGCGACCGGGCACCACCGCAACGGACTGCTGCTCGCGCCGATCACGGCCGACTTGGTGCTGGCGCTGCTGAGCGAGGGAGGGCCCCGGTGAAGGCTCGGGTGAACGGCGAACTGCGCGACCTGCCCGACGGGGCGACCGTCGGGCAGGTGCTGGAGCTGCTCGGCGCCCCGGCGAAGGGGGTGGCCGTGGCCGTGGACGGCGAGGTCGTGCCGCGGGCGGAGTGGCAGCGGACGGCGGTGCCCGACGGCGGCACGGTCGAGGTGCTCACCGCGGTCCAGGGAGGGTGACGTGGACGATCCGCTGATCATCGCGGGCCGGGAGTTCGGTTCCCGGCTCGTCATGGGGACCGGTGGCGCGGCGAACCTGTCCGTGCTGGAACGCGCGCTCATCGCGTCGGGCACCGAGCTGACCACCGTCGCGATGCGCCGGATGGACGCGGGCGGCGGCACGGGCGTGCTGGAGCTGTTGCGGCGCTTGGGGATCGAGACCCTGCCCAACACCGCGGGCTGCCGAGGGGCCGCCGAGGCCGTGCTCACGGCCCGGCTCGCGCGGGAGGCGTTGGAGACGAACTGGGTGAAGCTCGAAGTGGTGGCTGACGAGAAGACGCTGCTGCCGGACCCGTTCGAGCTGCTGGCCGCCGCGGAGACGTTGGTGGACGACGGTTTCGTGGTCCTGCCCTACACCAACGACGACCCGGTGCTCGCCCGGCGGCTGGAGGACGTCGGGTGCGCCACGGTCATGCCGCTCGGCTCGCCGATCGGGACCGGGCTGGGCATCCGGAACCCGCACAACATCGAGCTGATCGTGTCCCGCGCGACCGTGCCGGTGATCCTGGACGCGGGCGTCGGCACCGCGTCGGACGCGGCGCTGGCGATGGAACTGGGGTGCTCCGCTGTGCTCTTGGCCACGGCCGTGACACGGGCCCGCGACCCGGAGCGGATGGCGTCGGCGATGCGCGCGGGCGTGGAAGGCGGCAGGCTGGCGCGGTTGGCGGGCCGGATCCCGCGGCGGTTCTGGGCGCAGGCGTCCAGCCCGGCCGTCGAGGGGTGATCACCCGACGGGGTTGGTGACCGGAAGCGGCATGATGGATGCTGAACGCTTCCCACCACGCCGCACCGAGGAGGACATGCCGTGACGGCCCCGAAGGCCGATGAGGTCGAAGACGCCACCGCGCGCCTCTTCCTCACCATCGGCAGGTTGTCCAGGCTGCTGCGCCGCACCGGCTCACCGGGACTCGGTCCCGGCGCGGTGTCGGCACTCGCCACGCTGGCCCGCTGCGGCCCGATGAGGCTCGGCGACCTGGCGCAGAAGGAAGGCGTCGCCCCGCCCACGCTGTCGCGGATCGTCGCGGCGCTCGTGGAGGCCGGGTACGTGCGGCGCGAGCCCGACCCGCAGGACGGGCGGGCCTGGCTGGCCACCCCCACGCCCGAGGGCGAGGAGATGGTGTCCGGTGTCCGGTCGGCCCGGATGACGGAGCTGCGCCGCCGGATGGAGCTGCTCTCGCCCGAGCACCAGTCGGCCCTGATCGCCGCGCTGGGCGCGCTGGAGGAGATCGTCGCCGAGGAGAACCGCTAGGGGGCGGCCGCCTTTCGCTCGTCGTCGCTGAACGCACGGGTGAACAGCCACCCCAGCAGGACGGCGAAGAGCGCGCCGATCGTGTTGTTGGAGAAGTCCTGCGCCTCGCACACGCCCACGTCGGTGATGGCCTGGACGAGTTCCACCCCGCCGCTCACGGCGGCGCTCGCGAGCAGCACCAGCCCCGGCTTGCGGGTGGCGAGCGTGCCGAAGAAGGCGAACGGCATGAGCATCAGGAAGTTCAGCCTGGCCAGCGAGCCGGTGAGCGAGAAGTCGTTGAGCAAGCAGAGCCGCAGCGGGTGCAGCGTCGTGACGCCCAGGACGCCGGGTCGGGCGATTGTGACCGCGAGGGCCAGCGCCAGCCCGCAGCCCGCCAGCACGGCGGGCACCCGCCGCCAGTCGAACTTCCGCGCCAGTGCCAGCGAGACCACGCCGCCCGTGGAGCAGCCGAGCACCAGCGCCAGGACGACCAGCGGTTGGTTGAGGATGACCTCGGCCCAATAGGCGTCCCGCGAGTACCGGTGCATGCCGTGTGAGACGTGCGGCGGGCTGCTCCGGTTGGCTCAGTCGTCTGTGCCCCAGATCATCTCGGCCAGCAGGATCAGGCCCCAGATCACCAGAGGGGCCAACGGCCAGAAGAACTTCAGCTCGCCCTGGGTGACCGACGCGACGCCCCAGATGCCGGTCATGATCACCGCGCCACCGGCCCAGTAGCCCCACTCGGCGCGCATCTTGTCCCGGCCGTCCTCCTTCGTGGCCGGCGTGCGGTCCACCGCGGGAACGGGCAGGTCGGCGGTGAGGGGCGCGAGGTCGCCCAGGGTCGTCGCGGCCAGCGCGCGCCGGGTCCGCTCGTCGAACTCGGCGACGTCCAGCCTGCCCTCGGACAACGCCCTGGCCAGGCGTTCCGCCGCCCGTGAGCGGTCGGCGTCGGACGCCCTCGTCCGCTGCTCGTGCATGTCCACCCCCAAGTGGTTAGGATACGAGTGTATCTAAAACTGGGGGGCGCGGGTGCCGAAGGTCGTGGATCGGGCGGAGCAGCGCCGGGAGATCGGGTCCGCGCTGCTGCGGGTGGTCGTCCGCGACGGGATGGAGCAGGTGAGCGTGCGGACCGTGGCCGCGGAGGCCGGGCGGTCGGCGGGCGCGGTGCAGAAGTACTTCGCCACCAAGGACGCCATGCTCCGGTTCGCGCTGGACCTCGCGGACGAGCGGATGGTGGAGCGGTTCGCCGCCGTGGACCGGACCGGGCCGGTCCCGGTCGTCCTGCACCGCTACCTCGTCGCCTCGCTCCCGCTGGACGACGTGCGGCGCGCGGAAGTGCTGGTGCGGCACGCGTTCGCGGAGAAGGGCGTGCGCGACGACCAGTACGCCCGCGTGCTGCGCGACCAGGACCGGGACATCCGCCGCGTCATCGCGGACCTGCTGGAGGGGTCGGACGAGGTCCGGCACGACGTCGACCCGCTGGTGCTGGCCGACGCCGTGCTGGCCCTCGCCGACGGCTTCGCCGCCCGGATGCTCTACACCCGTGACCAGGACGAGGCGCTGCTCCTGGCCATGGAGGTGGCGCTGTCAGGGCTGCTCCAGCCTCCACAGCGGTGACACGGGGCCGACGCCGGCACCCAGCGGGTACGCCGCCGCGACCGAGCGGACCACGAAGTCCTTGCCGAACCGCACGGCCGTCGGCACGTCCTCGCCGCGCGCCAGCCGCGAGCTGATCGCCGAGGCGAGCGTGTCACCGCTGCCGTGCGTGTGCTTGGTGTCGTAGCGGGGACCGGGCAGCTCGGTGAAGTCCTCGCCGTCGAACAGCAGGTCCAGGCACTCCGGGTCGGACCACATGTGCCCGCCCTTCACCAGCACCCACTGCGGCCCCAGGTCGAACAGGGCCTTGGCGGCGTCGCGCTGCCGCGGCCTGTCCCGCACGTCGATGCCGGTCAGCAACCGGACCTCGTCGAGGTTCGGCGTCACCAGCGTCGCGCGCGGGAACAGCAGCGTCCGCACGGCTTCCAGCGCCTGGTCGGTCAGGAGCTGGTCGCCGTGCATGGACGCGGCCACCGGGTCCACGACGAACGGGATGGTGCCCGTCCGTCCGATGTGGACCCGGTCGCAGGCCTCGGCGACCGCCTCGATGATCCCGGCGCTCGCCAGCATCCCGGTCTTGGCCGCGTTCACGCCGATGTCGGTGGCCACCGCCTCGATCTGCGCGGCCACCACCTCCGGCGGGATCTCGGTGAAGCCCGTGACGCCCAGCGAGTTCTGCACGGTGATCGCGGTGACCGCGGTCATCCCGTGCACCCCGCAGGCGAACAGCGTCCGGAGGTCGGCCTGAAGGCCCGCACCACCGCCGGAGTCGGAGCCGGCGATGGTGAGGACCCGTGGAGGAGTCTGGTTCACGTCAGGAAGTCTCCACGACCGGCAGGTACACCTTGTTCCCGTGGTCGCCGAACTCGGCGGACTTCTCGTCCATGCCGGCCTCGATCGCCTCCACAGTGGACAGCCCGTGCTCCTCGGCGTACCGGCGCACGTCCTGGGTGATCTTCATCGAGCAGAACTTCGGCCCGCACATCGAGCAGAAGTGCGCCGTCTTCGCCGGGGCCGCGGGCAGCGTCTCGTCGTGGAACGAGCGGGCCGTGTCCGGGTCCAGCGACAGGTTGAACTGGTCCTCCCAGCGGAACTCGAACCGCGCCCTGGACAGGGCGTCGTCCCAGTCCTGCACGCCCGGATGGCCCTTGGCCAGGTCGGCCGAGTGCGCCGCGATCTTGTACGTGATCACGCCGGTCTTCACGTCGTCCCGGTTCGGCAGGCCCAGGTGCTCCTTCGGCGTGACGTAGCAGAGCATCGCCGTGCCCAGCCAGCCGATCTGCGCCGCGCCGATGGCGGAGGTGATGTGGTCGTACGCGGGCGCGATGTCCGTGGCCAGCGGTCCGAGGGTGTAGAACGGCGCCTCGCCGCACCACTCCTCCTCCAGCCGCACGTTCTCCGCGATCTTGTGCATCGGCACGTGGCCGGGGCCCTCGATCATCACCTGTACGTCGTGCGCCCTGGCGACGTGCGTGAGTTCGCCCAGCGTGCGCAGCTCGGCGAACTGGGCCTCGTCGTTGGCGTCGGCGATGGAACCGGGCCGCAGGCCGTCACCCAGGGAGAACGTGATGTCGTAGGTGCGCAGGATCTCGCACAGCTCCTCGAAGTGCGTGTAGAGGAAGCTCTCCTTGTGGTGCGCGAGGCACCACGCGGCCATGATCGACCCGCCGCGCGACACGATGCCCGTCACGCGCTTGGCCGTCATCGGCACGTACCGCAGCAGCACGCCCGCGTGGACCGTCATGTAGTCGACGCCCTGCTCGGCCTGCTCGATCACGGTGTCGCGGTACAGCTCCCACGTGAGCTTGGCCGGATCGCTGTCGACCTTCTCCAGCGCCTGGTAGATGGGCACGGTGCCGACCGGCACCGGCGAGTTGCGCATGATCCACTCGCGGGTCTCGTGGATCCGCTTGCCGGTCGACAGGTCCATGATCGTGTCGCCGCCCCAGCGGGTGGCCCACACCATCTTGTCGACCTCGTCCTCGATCGACGAGGACACGGCGGAGTTGCCGATGTTCGCGTTGATCTTCACGAGGAACTTCTTGCCGATGATCATCGGCTCGGCCTCGGGGTGGTTCCGGTTGAGCGGGATGACCGCCCTGCCGATGGCCACCTCGGACCGGACGAACTCGGGATCCATGTTCTCGCGGACCGCGATGTACCTCATCTCCGGCGTGACGACCCCGGCCTTGGCATATGCCAGCTGGGTCACGGCGCCGTTCACCGGCTCGCGCGCGGAGATCCAGTCCGCCCGGAGCCTCGGAAGTCCACTGTGGACGTCGATGGTCGCGTTGGAGTCGGTATACGGACCAGAAGTGTCGTACAGGTCGACGTGCTCGCCGTTCGTCAGTTCCACCCTGCGGAACGGAACCCGCACACCTTCACCCGCGTCGCGGTAGACCTTGCGGGAGCCCGAGATCGGGCCGGTGGTTACTGACGGTCGGACAGAGCGGTCGTCAAGTGCCGTCACGACATTTCCTCCCTACGCCGGCATTACCCGGTCAGGTTCGAGCGGTCGGCGGCACCGTGCCCTTCGGCACAACCACCCTCTCAGCCCGCTTTCGGCGCGAGCTCCCGCGTTTTTTGAGTTGTCGACCTGACCATAGCCACGCTTCGGCACGGCCGGCTACAACTGATCGGCATCAGCCGGCGCGCTGAGGACTTTTTACGCGTACCTTTCTCCGCGTGGCTGATCACCAGCCGTTCCCACCCGGCGCGCGGCGCGGTGAACGACCCGCGGCCGTTTCGGCCTGCCCGTCGTGCGGTGACCTGGCTGGGCGCGGTTACCCCGAGTGCCGATTCTGCGTGGAACTGGTCGACCAGGTCTGGTTGCCGGACTGGCAGGCGCTGCTGGCCGCCGAGCAGCTCGGCGAAGGCGGTGCGGGCGAGCGCGAGCTGGCCGAACTGG
>DATMCA010000690.1:0-2445 GCA_035559015.1 Umezawaea sp.
TCGTGGTCGTGCTGCTGTTCAGACCCTCACCGCGGGCTCGGATCGACTTGATCCAGCGGAGACGATGAACGGGCGGCCCGCGGCGCGGGCCGCCCGTTGCCGGGGCGGCCGCGCGTTCAGCTCGCGGCGGTCTGCGGGTCGTGTGCCAGCCACACCACACCGAGCGGCGGCAGGGAGATGCTCGCGGAATGCGGCAGGTCGTTCCACGGCACGTCCTCCGCGGAGACCATCCCGAGCGGGACGTTCGCGCCGGCGTACTCGGCGGCGTCGGAGTTGAGGATCTCCACCCACCGGCCGCCCTCGGGCAGGCCGATCCGGTAGTCGTGCCGGACCACCGGAGTCAGGTTGGCGACGCAGGCGATCGGCCGGCTTCCACCCGACGGCGCGAAGCGAAGGAAGGACAGCACGCTCTTCTCGGCGTCGTCGGCGTCGATCCAGCGGAAGCCGGTCCAGTCGAAGTCCCGCTCCCACAGGGCCGGCTCGGCGCGGTAGATCGCGTTCAGCCGGCGCACCAGCGCCTGTGTGCCGGCGTGCTCGGGGTACTGCAGCAGGTGCCAGTCGATGCTGCCCTCGCTCCGCCACTCCACGGACTGGGCGATCTCGCCGCCCATGAACAGCAGCTGCCGCCCGGGATGCGCCCACATCCACGCCAGTAGCGTGCGCAGGTTGGCGTGCTGTTGCCACTTGTCGCCGGGCATCTTGCCGACGAGCGAGCCTTTGCCGTGCGAGACCTCGTCGTGGCTGAGCGGCAGGATGAAGTTCTCGTGGAACGCGTACAGCAGGCTGAAGGTCAGTTCGTGGTGGTGGTAGCGACGGTGCACCGGGTCCTTGGAGAAGTACTCCAGGGAGTCGTTCATCCAGCCCATGTTCCACTTGAAGCCGAAGCCCAGGCCGCCGAGGTGCGTCGGCCGGGACACGGCGGGCCAGGACGTCGATTCCTCGGCGATCAGCAGCGCCGACGGATGGTGCCGGTAGACGACCTCGTTCGTCTCCTTGATGAAATCGATGGCCTCCAGGTTCTCCTTCCCGCCGAACCGGTTGGGCACCCACTGGTCGTGCGAGCGGGAGTAGTCGAGGTAGAGCATCGAGGCCACGGCGTCCACCCGCAGCCCGTCGATGTGGTACTCCTCGATCCAGTACAGCGCGTTCGCGAGCAGGAAGTTGCGCACCTCGTGTCGCCCGTAGTTGAAGACCAGGGTTCCCCAGTCCGGGTGCTCGCTCAGCCGCGGGTCGACGTGCTCGTAGAGGGCGGTGCCGTCGAACCGCGCCAGCGCCCAGTCGTCCTTGGGGAAGTGGGCGACCACCCAGTCGACGATCACGCCGATCCCGGCCTGGTGTAGCCGGTCGACCAGATACCGGAAGTCGTCGGGTGAGCCGAACCGCGCGGTCGGCGCGTAGTAGCCGGTCACCTGGTAGCCCCAGGAGCCGCCGAACGGGTGCTCGGCGACCGGCAGCAGCTCGACGTGGGTGAAGCCGAGATCGCTGACATACGCCGGCAGCGCGTCGGCCAGCTCCCGGTAGGTCATCGGGCGCCAGCCGCCGTCGCCGTCCTCGACCTGCCGCCAGGAGGCGAGGTGCACCTCGTAGACCGACATCGGCGAGGTCATCGCGTCGACGGCCTCCCGGTCGGCCAGCCAGCCGGCGTCGCGCCAGGTGTACGACGCGTCGTACACCACGCTGGCCGTGGACGGCGGAATCTCGGTGGCGAACGCGAACGGGTCGGCGCGGAGGCCGAGATGGCCCTGCTGGGTGAGCACCTCGTACTTGTAGTGCGCGCCTGCGGCCACGCCGGGCAGGAAGATCTCCCAGACGCCCGATCCGCCGAGGGTCCGCATCGGATTCATGCGGCCGTCCCAGCTGTTGAAGTCGCCGACCACCCGTACCGACTGCGCGTTCGGCGCCCAGACCGCGAACGACGTGCCGTTGACCGTCTGATGCACGCGGACGTGCGCGCCGAGGTGCCGCCAGAGGCCCTCGTGCCGGCCCTCGCCCAGCAGGTGCAGATCCAACTCGCCCATCGTCGGCCAGAAGCGGTACGGATCGTCGACCGTCACCACGTTGTCGCCCGCATAGGTGACCTCCAGGCGGTAGTCGGGGATCCGGGTGCCGGCCACCACCCCGCCGAAGATGCCGGCCGGGTGTAGCGGTCGCATCGCGATCCGCTCGCCGTCGCCGCCGTCGAGGACGATCGCCATGTCGACCGCGTCCGGTCGCCAGCCGCGGATCACGACCACGTCCTGCCCGTCGGCGTCGCGCCCCGGGTGCGCGCCGAGCACGCTGTGCGGGTCATGGTGCGCACCCGCCACGATCCGGTCCAGCTCGGAGCTGGGGGCCCCCACGAGTTCGTTCGTCCCATACAGCAGACCGCTCATACCGACCCTCCGGACCGTCGACGACTTCAGGCCACGGCGTAGGGTGTCACGCTCCGGACGGGCCCGGCCGGGT
>DATMCA010000691.1:0-9546 GCA_035559015.1 Umezawaea sp.
AAGGCGAAGCGGCTGCGGCCGTACGCCGAGAAGCTGATCAGCAAGGCCAAGGTCGGTGACCTGCACAACCGTCGCGAGATCCTGAAGGTCATTCGCGACAAGGACATCGTCCACAAGCTGTTCGCGGAGATCGGCCCGTTCTTCGTCGACCGCAACGGTGGCTACACCCGCATCACGAAGACGCTGGCGCGCAAGGGCGACAACGCCCCCATGGCCGTCATCGAACTGGTGCAGCAGAAGCTGGTCGCCACCGAGGCCGAGGCGGCCCGGAAGACCAAGTTCGCCAAGGACGAGAAGGCTGAGAAGCCCGCCGTCGTTGCCGACGACGCTGACGCCGAGGTCAAGGACCAGGACGCCGACGCGCCCGAGTCCTCGACCAAGGACGCCGCTGCGGCCCCCGCCGAGGGTGCTGACGAGGCTCCCGAGGCCGAGGCCAAGGTCGAGGACAAGAAGGACGAGTCCTGACGGACCCGCTCATCGCAGACGAGCCCGTTGCCCCCGCTGGGGACGACGGGCTCGTTCGCGTCCGCCTGGACCTGGCCTACGACGGCACCGACTTCTCGGGCTGGGCCAGGCAACCGGGTCGCCGCACGGTGTGCGGTGTCCTGGAGGACACCCTCTCGATGGTGCTGCGCGAGGACGTTCGCCTGACCGTCGCCGGCCGCACCGACGCCGGGGTGCACGCCACCGGCCAGGTCGCCCACGTGGACCTGCCGTCCACAGTGGACGTCGCCGGGCTGCCCAAGCGCCTGTCCCGCGCCCTGCCCGCGGACGTCCGCGTGTTCCGCACCCGGATCGTCCCTCCGGAGTTCGACGCCAGATTCTCCGCGATGCGCAGGCACTACGAGTACCGCGTCACGGACGCCGTGGCCGGCGCGCACCCGTTGCGCCGCCTGGACACCCTGTCCTGGCCCCGCCCGCTGGACCTGGACGCCCTCACCGCGGCCTCCGCCCTCCTGCTCGGCGAACGCGACTTCTGCGCCTTCTGCCGCCGCCGCGAAGGCGCCACCACGATCCGCGAGTTGCAGCGCCTCGACTGGACGCGCGCCGAGGACGGCGTGCTGACCGCGTACGTGTCCGCCGACGCGTTCTGCCACTCCATGGTCCGCAGCCTCGTGGGCGCGCTCCTGGCCGTCGGTGAGGGCCGCAAACCGCCCGCCTGGCCCGCGTCCCTGCTGACGTCCACCGAACGCTCCAGCCAGGTCACCGTCGCACCGCCGCACGGGCTCGCGCTGGTGCGCGTCGACTACCCGCCGGACGCCGAGTTGGCCGCCCGTTCCGCCATCACCAGGAATGTGCGCGTGCTGGGTTAACGGTTATCCCCACACCAAAGAATGAGTTCGGTGTGGACGGTCGATCCCTAGGCTCGTCGGTATGACGGAAGCTTTCCGGCCCACGGCCGCCGAGCGCGCGATCGGACGTGAACTGGAGCGGTGGCGCCGCTCCAGGAACCTGAGCCTGGTTGAACTGGGGCGGCTCGTCGGCTGCTCGAACGCCAAGCTGAGCAAACTGGAGAACGCGCTGTGGGCGGTCGCGCCGGGGGACGTGGTCGCGATCGGCATGGCGTGCAGGATCGACGACGACGAGCGCAACGCGGTGTTCGAGCAGGCGACATGGGCCAGGCGTCAACGTTTGCTGGGTGCGGACACGGTCATCTTCGACGCGGCCAGGGACTACATCGAGCTGGAATTCGAAGCCTCGATGGTGCAGACCTTCCGCATCGACCTGGTTCCCGGACTTTTCCAGACCGCCGACTACACGCGCGCGGTGGCGAAGGCCGACGACCCGGTTCGAGGCGAGGTCACCGCGATCCAGCAGATCACCATGCGGGCGGCGAGGCAGGAGAGGCTGACCGGAAAGAATCCGCTGCGAGTGGAAGCGGTGATTGTCGAGGGGGTTCTCCACCACGCGATGGGTGGTCCCAAGGCCATGCGTGAACAATTGCTCTACCTGATGCGGCTGGCCGAGTTGGAGACGGTCCGCATCCAGGTGATTCCATTCAGCGCGGGTGGCTATCCGGCGATGGGGTCGCCATTCAACCTGCTGTCCTTCACCCACGAATTGCACGACAGCGTCGTCTACACCGAAAACGTGATGGAGGGGAGCTATTCCGAGCGACCTGGCGAGTTGGAGCGGTATACGCTGAGGTTCGCGGGCCTCCAGCGAGTCGCCTTGAGCCCCGGTGACTCGGTCGAGTTCATCGTGGAGGTCGCGAGCGACCTGTAGGTGCCGATGAGGGAGCACGCGATGACCCAGTGGCGGAAGTCCAGCTACAGCAACGCCAATGGTGAGTGCGTGGAGGTGGCGTACCTCGGGGCGATTCGGGACTCCAAGAACCCCTCCGGGCCCGTGCTGTCGGTTGGGCGGGCGGGGCTTGAAGCGTTCGTGGCCGCCGTCAAGGCCGGGCGGGTCTAGGCGCCGAGCGCGCCCAGGTAGGCCTCGACCACCTCGACGAACTCGTCGCGGCTGAGCACCGTCTCCTCGTCGGTGTACTCGTTCACCACGAGCACGTCGTCCTGCCGCACCACGGCGGTCGTGTAGTCGCCGCCCCAACGTTGGTCGTCGCCCTCGTCCGGCGCTTCACGGGCGGCGTCGGCGGCTTCCGCGAGGTACCGCCTCGGCACGTCCTTGAGGAAGTCGTACAGGGCCGCGGCGTCGTCGTCGGGGTAGATGCCGACGGTGCCGTCGTCCTTGAGCGCGAACCGGACCTTCACGGGACCTCCCTGGGCGCGTACACCGGCCACGCGGTGCTCACGTCGTCGAACGCGGCCGTCCGTGAATCTTGACCCGCGGTCACGAATCCGCGGATCAGGACGCCCCGGTAGCGGCCTTCCCACTGGGACAGGGTCGGTCTGCCGTCGTCGCGCACGACGGGGGTCCGGTTCTGGAAGGCGCAGCGGATGGCGTGCGCCACCTCGTGCCTCGACCACTGGTCCGGGAAGAAGGAGCTGTTGACCTTCGCGGCGGTGCGGCCGTCGGGCAGCACGTGCTCCAGGCGGGCCTCGTAGACCTGGCGGAGGTCGGGTGTCGTCCGGCCCAGCAGGTCGATGCGGCCACCGGAGTGGTGGTGGTAGCCGAGCAGCCTGAGCCTGCGGCGGTGGCCCTCGAAGATGTGCGTGTGCAGTGGATCCGGCATCGGGTGGCGCGGGAGCGTGAACGGCACCGTCAGGCCCGGCACGGGGTACACCGGCGCGCCGGACGGCGTGAGGCCGACGTGGTCGCGCACCGCGGTGGCGACGGTCTTCTCCAGCACCGGGGCGACGTCGGCCAGGTCGGCGAGCGAGCGCAGGCGCGCGCCGAGGTCGGCGGTCATCCCGATGACCTCCTGGCACACCTTGGCGATCTCGTCGAACGTCGACAACCTCGACCCCCTGGAGCGAGGTTAGCGAAAGGGCCCCGCCGTCGGACGGGGCCCTTTCGGGAGTGCTCTGGCGGGAGTGCTCCTAGATGTCGAGCGTCCAGCTGTCGATCAGGCCGGTGTCCTGCGCGTACACGTCCTTCGCCTGGAGCTTCCACTCGCCGTTGGCGTTGTCGGTGGACACGTCCAGCGTGTAGGTCGTGTTGACGTCGTCGGCGCTGTCGCTGCCGTTCGCCACCTTCAGCGTGCGCACCGCGCCGCTGGGGGTGATGAGCGCCAGTTCCACGTCACCGCGGTAGGTGTGCTTGACGTGCACCTCGACCTTGGTGGCCGTGGAGGCCTTGCCCGCGCAGCCCGAGATGGTGATGGAGCTGGTGACGCCCGCACCCTTGTCCGGGATCGCGACGTCGGTGTCGTTGGTCTGCGCGGTGCAGCCGGTGGGCGGCGGGCCGGTGGTGCCGCCGACCAGGAACAGCAGCTTGTTCGGCGACCCGGTGCCGGGGTCGCTGACGGCGTCCGACGTGGCGCCGTTCACCAGGGCGTCGCGCACCTCGGCGGGGGTGGCCGCCGGGTTGCTGGCCAGGTAGACCGCGGCCGCGCCGACCACGTGGGGCGTGGCCATCGAGGTGCCGCTGATGGTGTTGGTGGCGTTGTCGTCGGTCAGCCAGGACGACGTGATGTCCGTGCCGGGGCCGAAGATGTCCAGGCACGGGCCGATGTTGGAGTACGCCGCGCGGGCGTCCGTCCGCTCGGTGGCGCCCACCGTGATGCCGTTGGGCGTGCGCGCGGGCGACGTGTTGCACGCGTTGGCGCCGAAGCTGTTGCCCGCCGCGAGGCCGTAGGTCACGCCGGAGGCGATGGAGTTCGTCACGGCCAGGTCGACGGTGTCGTTGGCACCGCCGCCGAGGCTCATGTTGGCGACCGCCGGACCGGGGTTGGCGATGTGGTGCTGGGTGACCCAGTCGATGCCCGCGATGACGCCCTCGAAGGTGCCGGAGCCCCCGCAGTTGAGGACTCGGACGCCGATCAGCTTCACGGCCTTCGCCACGCCGTACTTGGTGCCGCCGACGGTGCCCGCGACGTGCGTGCCGTGGCCCGCGCAGTCGGTCGAGTCGTCGTCGTTGTCCACGGTGTCGCGGCCGGAAACGGCCCGACCGCCCGCGAATTCGCTGTGGGTGAAGCGGATGCCGGTGTCGATGATGTACGCCGTCACCCCTTCACCGCTGTTGGGATAGGTGTAGGAGTTGTCCAGCGGAAGGGCGTGCTGGTCGATCCGGTCGATACCCCACGACGGTGTGGGCGTCTGCGTTTCAGAAATGCTGACCTCGGCGTCCTGCTCCACGTACGAGACGGACGGGTCCGCGGCGAGCTTGCGGGCCTGCGCCTCGGTCATCGTCGCGGAGAAGCCGCGGACCGCGCTCTGGTAGGTGTGCTTGACCTTCGCGTCGTACTTCGCGCTCAGGCTCGCGGTCTGCGCGCTGACACCGGTGGAGCCGGTGTCCTTCAAGACCACGATGTAGCTGTCCTTCAACGCTTTCGCGGCGCCGAAGCCGCGAATGTCGCCCTCGGGGGCCGCGCCGGCCGAGGCTCCGGTCAACGCCGCGGTGATCGCCACCGCGGTACCGGTGGCCAGTCCGACGACGGCCGCCCTTCTGGCCCAAGATGCCCGAACGTCTCCCATATCTGGGTTCTCCCTCGTCGCAGGGTGCACGGAGCGTGTCCTGCCCGATCCGCTCCGTGCCCTACGGCAGTTGATAGTTCTTTCGCGACCCGCAGCGCAAGAATTTCCACGGATATGGCTGCGGACAAAATGTCCACAGATTTGCCGCGCCTGTTAACGAATTGCTTCGCGGAGCCGATCGACACGCGCATAAAATTGTGCCCCGGTCCTGATTGGTCCGGGGCACAAGTCTTTCCGAAGAATGGGAACGTCAGTCGCCGCGGCGAACGGCCCCTAGGATCTGCGTCTCGCTGGGCGTGGTGACCAGGCGCAGCGGACGCCACAGGTTCTGGCCGAGGGCGATCACCTGGTCGTCCTTCAGCGTCGTCAGCTGGTGCGCCATCTGCGGCGGCAGGCGCCAGATCTGGCCCGCCAGCTGCGCCTGCCCGACCGGCAACCGCTGCACCAGCACGAGGTCCGCGGAGGACGCGGTGCTCGTCGCCTGCGGGTGCAGGTACGGCAGCACGTACATGGTCGTCTGCCACGGCGACCGCGGCGGGAACAGCTCCTGCGGCACGTGCCCGCCGTCGTGCACGACCAGCAGCGGCGCGTCCTCCGACGGCCTCGGCAGTTCGACGGGGCTGAGCCTGCGGATCTGCGCCAGCGGCGACGGACGGCCGTCCTGGCCGGTGCCCGCGGCGCGCATGACCGCCTGCCACGCGGCGGGCCTGCCGGTCGAGATGGTGATCCACGCGCCCGTCGCCATCGCCCTCAGCGCCACCTGGCGGGCCAGGTAGAGGCCGCCGACGACGACCATGCGGGTCGGCGCCGACCGCAGCACGGAGATCGTGAGCGGCTCGCCGTTCAGCCCGGAGCCGAGCACCATGCCGCCGCGGTCGCCGCTGGGGCTGACCACGTCCAACATGCTCGGCGACACCAGGAACTCGGGCGCGATGCCCTTGCCCCGGCTCTGCGCGTCCAACAGCCGTGAACTGCTCATGCCACGCCTCCCAGCGGGAGCGTCGCCGCGAGACCCGCGACCTGGAGGCCGCGCAACGGGGTCAGCGTGATGTCCAGCTTGTCGCTCAACGTCTTCAGCCGGTCGTCGGCCTTGTCCAGCTCGGTGGGCGTCCGGGCGCTCACGCGCACCAGGCCGCGCAGCCCGATCTGGCCGTCCTCGCTGCTCGGTGAGATCGACATGGACAGCGTCGACGACAGCGCGCGCACACCGGTGAGCGAGTTCAGGTTGCTGTGCATGCCCTTGGAGGGCCAGCCGGTGATCGCGTAGCTGGCGTGACCAACGCCACCCACCGTCACGCCGGACCACTTCTCCCGCAGCGACACGGGGTTCGTGCCCGCCGCGGCGGCCGACAGCTCGGCGGCCGAGATGCCCGCGCGGATCAGCTCGTCCGGGTCCAGCGGGCGGATCGTCACACCGGCCGATTCGA
Source organism: Umezawaea sp. (assembly GCA_035559015.1). Taxonomy (GTDB): domain Bacteria; phylum Actinomycetota; class Actinomycetes; order Mycobacteriales; family Pseudonocardiaceae; genus Umezawaea. The sequence continues at coordinate 6,467 of DATMCA010000691.1, forward strand.
GGGCGTTGCGGACGCGCGACAGGGCGCCGATCAGGGCGCGGTGCGCGCCGACCACGCCGCCGCCGCGCTCCCGGATCGCCGCGGCGCAGCGGCGGGGGTCGAGGCGGACCGCGATCCACGTGGTGCGCCTGGCCGCCGCGGGCAGCGGGCCGAGCACCTCCATGTAGGACGCCAGCGCGGGCGAACCGGGCGGCAGCGCCGCGCTGCCGGGGTAGCAGTGCCAGATCACCGAGATCGCGTCCAGCACCACACCGCGGTCTTCGAGGCACGGGGCGAGCGCGCCCAGCGGCAGGCTCGGAGCGCTGCCGACCGGCGAGATCAGGCCGGGCGCCGGGTCGACCAGCAGCACGGCCGTCCACGCGCCCTGGTGCCACGCGAGCCCCAGCGGCCTGCGTTCGTGGTCCTGGCCGTGGGCGACGACGAGGTCCGGCACGGCCAGGCGCAGCAGCGCGACGCGCGGGTCCTCCGGGCCGATGACCGAGGTCTCCTCCTCCGACGGCGGCTTCATCTCCGTCGGAGCGTCTCGTTTGGCCGTGCGGGTGTGCGAGCGGAAGTTGTACCGGGCCGTCAGGCCGATCCACTGGGTCAGCCAGCGGCCGCGCCGGCGCGCGAACGCGAGGATCAGCGCGACGAAGGCGATGCCGCCCGCGACGTACAGCAGCTTGATGTCGATCGCCAGCAGCACGAGCCCGATCGCGATGCCGACCTCCAGCACCACCAGGTTGGCGACCGGCAACGCCCCCAGGCTCGCGCCCGTGGCGCGGCGCCGTGCCCGACCGACGGGACGTGCAGCGACGGCCGGGGGCCCCGCGGGCTTGCCCTGCTGCGGCGGCGGCCCTGACGGGCGAGCCATACCGGGGTTGGGCGGGCCCGGATGTGGAGTGGTCACGGACATCCGTTCTGGTCTCTTTCGCCTCGGTGTTCGGTGCGCCTCGGACTACGAGGAAGATGTCCTGGGAGGGTGTTCGGATCGGGTCTAGTCAACCCGCTCACGGAGCGACCCTCATCGGGATATCCTGCCGAACCGTACCGCGACTGGGAGAGCAGCGAGCCGAGAATGGCATCAACACCCACCACCAAGTCACAGGTCCAGGCATATCGCTTCGTGCTGCGCCGGATGCAGTCGGCCCTGGTGCGCAGAGACGCGGTGATGCTGCACGACCCGATGCGAAACCACTCCCGCGCCACGCTGGTGGGTGTGGTCCTCGGAGCCGTCGGCATGATCGGGTTCCTGGTCTGGGGCCTCTTCTCGCCCGATCCGAAGCTCGACGACGAGACGCGGATCGTCATGAGCAAGGAGAGCGGCCAGATCTACGTGGTCCGCCAGGCACCCCGGAAGCAGCTCATCCCGGTGTTCAACCTCGCGTCCGCGCGGCTGCTCCTGCTCAGCGAGTCCAATCCGGACAAGGGCCAGGCCGGGCAGGGTGGCGGCGACGCGGCGACGACCCCGACCTCGACCAGCGGTGGCGAGCTGAAGATCGTCAGCGAGAAGGCGCTCTCGAAGATCCCCAAGGGTCGTCTGACCGGGATCGTCGACGCGCCGGACATGATGCCCGGCAGCACGGACCAGCGGATCGGCGCGGAGTGGTCGGTCTGCGACCAGGCGACGCTCGACCGCACCCAGAACAACCCCGAGGCGAACACCAAGATCAAGACCACTGTCCTCGGTGGAATCTCGGGCGGCGGCCGCAAGCTGGACGGCAACCGCGCGGTGCTCGTGACGGCGGACAAGGCCAGCAAGAAGGCGTTCCTGGTCTACAAGCGACCGGACAACAGCAGCCTCACGTCGACCAGCACGGTGCGCGCCCCCGTGGACCTCGGCAACGTGAAGCTGGTGAACGCGCTGAACCTCCAGGGCAAGACCCCGCGGCCGATCAGCGCGGGTCTGCTCAACGCCATCCCGCAGGTCGGCGACCTCAAGGCCCCCGACATCCCCGGCCAGGGCGACCCGGTCGAGTACGTCCAGGGCGGCGTCGTGGTCGGCGACATCCTGGCCGCGCACCGCACCGGCGAGAAGGACGTCTTCTACGTCGCCCTCAAGGAGGGCATGCAGGAGGTCCCGGTCGCCGTGGCCGACATGATCCGGTTCGCCATCAGGGGCGGTGACTCCAAGCCGAAGGAGATCGTCCTGTCCCAGGTGAACAAGGTCGTTTCCCTGCTGAACCTGGAGAACTACCCGACGGACATCCCGCAGGTCGTCGACCTGAACGAGGACAACGTGGTGATGTGCCTCGGCTGGCGCGCGGACAACGTGACCGCGGACAACAAGTCCGAGCACACCGAGGTCACGGTCGCGCCCACGCTGCCCGGCGACAAGAACCTGGTCCCGGTGGACATCAACCAGGTCGGCGCCACCGGCGAGGTCGTCAGCCAGTTCGTCATGGCCGAGGGCAAGGTGGGCGTGGTGCGCAGCGCGACGTCGATCGAGAACTTCGGCACCGGCCCGATCCAGCTGATCACGGGCCGCGGCGTGAAGTACGGCATCCCGGACACCCTCACCAGCGGCGCGCTCGGTCTCGGCAGCGACGGCTTCATGCCGGCTCCGGCCAACATCATCGGCCTGCTCCCGGACGGTCCGCAGCTCAACCGCAACGACGCCACCCGCAGCTACGACTCCGTGCCCACGCCGAAGGGCGTGCTGCCCGAGGACGCGAAGAAGAACACCGAGGGCGGCTGACCCCTCGGGGGAACCGCGCCGAGTCCGGCGGCGTCCGAGCGGGTGGTGCACGCTGTCGTCGGGGAGGCACGCGATGAGTGACGTCGTTCGACGCCTGGGCAGCGCCGGGGAGACCCCGGCGCGCTCGGGCGGCATCTCCGTGGACGCGCGGTGGCTGGAGCTGTACGCCGAGCGCGTCGACGACGCCGCCGAGGAGTTGACGCGGGCCCGTTCGGAGCTGCGGGAGAGCCCGTTGCGCCCGCAGAGCTTCGGCGAGATCGGCAGGACCCTCCGCAGCGCGGAGGCGTACGGCCGCGCGTCGCGCCTGCTCCAGCAGCAGCTCGACCGCGCCTGCGAAGTCCTGGCGGCGGCGGGCCGGGGGCTCCACGACGTGGCGGGCCACTACGGCGGCACCGAGGACGAA
>DATMCA010000692.1:0-3187 GCA_035559015.1 Umezawaea sp.
CAGCGCGCACGACACCGCCGCGCAGCACCAGTTGCGGTTCACCACTGGTCACGGCGTCGGCGAGCACGGCTTCGGAGGCCGGGTCGTCGTCGGTGTCGATGAGCACGAACCGGCCGGGGTGCTCGGTCTGCGCGGTGCGCACCAGGCCCCACACCGCCGCGTGCACGAGGTCCGGCACGTCGTCGCCCACCTCGGCCGGGATGGCGCCGTGGGTGACGAACACCAGTCGGGTGTCCGTCCGGTCCGCCAGCCAGTCCCGCAGCACCGCCAGCGTCCGGGTGGTCGCGGCGTGCACGGCGGCGGGCAGGTCGTCGGGGTCCGGGATCCGGGGCAGGTCCACCACCTCGGCGTCCGACGGCACCGGCGTGCCGCCCGGCACCTCCTGCCACACCATCCGGTACAGCGGGTCGAGCACGACCGAGGGTCGGACCCGGTCGGCCGACACGGGCCGCAGGACGAGCGAGTCGACGGTGGCGACCGGCAGGCCGGCGGCGTCGGCCACGTGCACCTCCACGGAGTCCCGGCCGTTCGGGACGAGCCGCAGCCGCACCGAGCCCGCGCCGGAGGCGTGCACCTGGACTCCGCTGAGGGCGAACGGCAGCCACCCGCCGTCCCGTCCGGCCAGGACGCTGAAGGAGAGCGAGTGCAGCGCGCTGTCCAGCAGCGCCGGGTGCAGGGCGAACGTCGCGGCCTCCGGCAGCCGCTCCTCGGGCAGCGCGGCCTCGGCGAACACCTCGTCCCCGCGCCGCCAGACCGCGCTCAGCCCGCGGAACGCGGGCCCGTAGGCGAACCCGCCCGCGTCGAGCCGGTCGTAGAGGTCGGTGACGTCCATCGGCTCCGCGCCGGGCGGCGGCCACTCGGCCAGGTCCACGGCCGTCACCGGCAGCGGACCGGAGAGCACCGCGCTGGCGTGCCGCGTCCACGACCCGCCGGGGGCCGTGCGGGCGTGCACGGTGAGCGTGCGCTGACCTGCGGGATCGGGCGCGGCGACGGTCAGGCGCAGGTCGGCTCCGCCGGACGCGGGCAGGACCAGCGGCGCTTCGAGGGTCAGTTCCGCCACGCGGGGGCAACCGGTCTCGTCGCCCGCCCGCACGACCAGTTCCAGGAACGCCGTCGCCGGGAACACCACGGTGCCGAACACGCCGTGGTCGGCCAGCCACGGCTGCGTGGCGGTGCCGACGCGGGCGGAGAACAGGTGACCGCCGGTCTCGGGCAGTTCGGCTCCCGCGCCGAGCATCGGGTGGCTCACCGCGTCGAGCCCGGCCGCGACCGCGCCACTCGCGCCGGGCGGCGCGTCCAGCCAGTAGCGGCGGCGCTGGAACGCGTAGGTGGGCAGGTCGACGCGACGACCGGGCAGCGCGGCCCAGTCGACCCGGACTCCCCTGGCGTGGGCGTGGGCCAGCGCGGTCACCGCGGACCGCTCCTCCGGCAGCCGCCGGTCCAGCACGGGGATCGCCGCGCGGTCGGTGTCGTCGGCGGGCAGCGATTCCGGCACCAGCGCCGTGAGCTGGGCGTCCGGCCCGAGTTCGAGGAACGTCGTGACGCCCTCGCGGACCAGGGTCGTGACGCCGTCGGCGAACCGGACGGCTCGGCGGGCGTGCTCGACCCAGTAGCCGGGGGTAGCGATGTCCTCGGCGAAGTCCCCCGTCACGTTGGACACGACGGGCAGCGTCGGCGCGTGCAGCACCAGGCCTTCCGCGGCCTCGCGGAACGCGGCGAGCACCGGGTCCAGGTGGGTCGAGTGGAAGGCGTGGCTGGTGCGCAGCCGCTTCACCCGGCGGCCGAGGCCGCTGAAGTGCGCGGCGACGGCCAGCACCTCGGTCTCGTCGCCGGACACGACCGTGGCGGTGGGGCCGTTGACCGCGGCGATGTCGACCGCGGCGCCGAACTCGACCACCTCGGCCTCGGTCGCCCGCAGGGAGATCATGAGCCCGTCGGCGCGCGCCGACTGCATCAGCCGCCCGCGCGCGGCGACCAGGGTGGCCGCGTCGGCGAGGGAGAACACGCCCGCCACGTGCGCGGCGGCCAGTTCGCCGATGGAGTGGCCGAGCAGGAAGTCCGGGCGGACGCCCCAGTGCTCCAGCAGCCGGAAGAGGGCGACCTCGACCGCGAACAGCGCGGGCTGGGTGTACTCGGTGCGGTCGAGCGCCGTCGAGTCCTGGTCGAACACGACGTCCCGCAGCGGCCGGTCCAGCAGTGGCTCGAACACCGCGCAGACGGCGTCGAACGCGTCGGCGTAGACGGGGAACGCCGAGTGCAGCTCGGCGCCCATGCCCGCCCGCTGGCTGCCCTGGCCGGTGAACAGGAACGCGGTGCGGCCGGTTCGCGCCGCCACCGCCCGCACGCCGTCCCAGGCCTCGCCGTGCTCGGCGAGGGCGGTCAGCCGTTCGAGGAGTTCGGTGCCGTCGTCGCCGATGACCACCGCGCGGTGTTCCAGCGCGGCACGGGTGGTGGCCAGCGAGAACGCCACGTCGGCCGGGCTCAGGTCCTGCTCGGCCAGGGCGTCCCGCAGCCGGGCGGCCTGGGCGCGCAGCGCTTCGGGGCTGTGGCCGGACAGCGGCCACGCCGTGGTCGTCCCGATCGGCTCGGCGACCACCACGGGGTCGGGCGCTTCGGGCGCCTGCTCGATGATCGTGTGCGCGTTGGTGCCGCTGACGCCGAAGCCGGACACGCCGGCTCGGCGAGGCCGGTCGACGGCGGGCCACGGCGTCCGCTCGGCCACGACCTCCATGGACCCGGAGGCCCAGTCGACGTGCGGGCTGGGGGCGTCGAAGTGCAGGGTCGCGGGCACCACGCCGTGGCGCAGCGCCAGCACGACCTTGAGGATGCCCGCCATGCCCGCGGCGGCCTGCGTGTGGCCGATGTTGGACTTCACCGAGCCGAGCAGCACGGGGGTCTCGCGGTCGCGGCCGTAGGTGGACAGCAGGGCCTGCGCCTCGATGGGGTCGCCGAGCGTCGTGCCGGTGCCGTGGGCCTCGACCACGTCGACGTCGCCCGCGGTGATCCCGGCGTCGGCGAGCGCGGCGCGGATGACCCGCTGCTGCGACGGCCCGTTGGGGGCGGTGAGGCCGTTGGACGCGCCGTCCTGGTTGACCGCCGTGCCCTTGACGACGGCGAGGACGGGGTGGCCGAGGCGGCGGGCGTCGGACAGGCGCTCCACCAGCATCAAGCCGATGCCCTCGCCCCA
>DATMCA010000693.1:0-2269 GCA_035559015.1 Umezawaea sp.
ATGACCTCTCCCGCGCACAAGGACGTCCGCCGCTGGTTCATCACCGGGGCCTCCGGCGGTCTGGGCCGCCACCTCGTAGACCACGCCCTCGGCCGAGGAGATCTCGTCACCGCGACGGTCCGCCGCCCGGCGGCGCTGGACGACCTGCGCGAGGCCCACGGCGACCGCCTGACCGTCGAGGTCATGGACCTCGCGAAGCCGGCCGAGGTCGAGGAGGTCGTCCGCCGGACCGTCCACACCGGACCGGTGGACGTCGTGGTCAACAACGCCGGGTACGCGGTCGTGGGCGCCGCCGAGGAGATGACCGTCGACCAGGTCCGCGACCAGGTCGAGGTCCTCCTGCTGGCGCCCGTGCTGATCACCCGTGCCTTCCTGGCGCCGATGCGCGAGCAGGGCGGCGGCCGGATCATCCAGATCTCCAGCATGGGCGGCCAGGTCGGCGTCCCGACGCACAGCGCCTACCACGCGGGCAAGTGGGGCCTGGAGGGCTTCACCGAGAGCGTCAGCCGCGAGGTCGCCGACTTCGGCGTCCACCTCACCCTGGTCGAGCCCGGCGGCACCCGCACCGGCTTCGCCTCGGCGCTGCGCTTCACCGACGAGACGGCCGCCTACCGCGACACCGCCGTCGGCCGAACCCGCCGTTCGCTGGCGGCCCTCGACGACACCGACCTGACCGGCGACCCGGCCAAGATCGCCGCCGCCGTCTACGCCACCACCCGCGACCCGAACCCGCCCCTGCGCCTCCCCCTGGGCTCCGACACCTACGACGCCGTCCACGCCGCGCTCACCGAACGGCTCGCCGCTCTCGAAGCCCGCAAGGACCACGCGGCGTCGATCGCCTTCGACCGCTGACCCGCGCGCCCATGGCCGATTAGGTGGGGTACGCGTCATTGTCGGCCTTCCCGCCGGGTGCCACGATCGACATCGGCGGATCCACCACGCACATTCCCCGGCCCGGTGCTCGGAATGATTTCGCGCCATTCCACGTCCGATTCCTCGAAGGAGTCCCCGAATGCAGGTCGCGATCGTCCTCTATCCGGGGTTCACCTCGTTGGACGTCCTCGGTCCCTACGAGGTCCTGGGCCGCCTCCCGGACACCGAGGTCGTCTTCGTCGCCGAGCACCCCGGTCTCGTCCTCAACGACCTGGGGAGCCTGTCGGTCGACGTCGTCGCGGGTCTCGCCGACGTGCCGAACCCGGACGTGGTGCTCGTCGGCGGAGGTCCCGGCCAGGCGGGGCAGATGTCCGACGGTCCCCTGCACGAGTGGTTGCGCGCGGTCGACCGGACCTCCACGTGGACGGCTTCCGTCTGCACCGGGGCCATGATCCTCGCCGCCTCCGGAGTCCTGAGTGGACGTCGCGCGACGACCCACTGGATCGCCCTCGACCACCTCGCCGAGTTCGGTGCCACGCCGACCAACGAGCGGGTCGTCGTCGACGGCCACCACGCGACCGCGGCGGGCGTCTCGGCGGGCATCGACATGGCCCTCACCCTGGCCGGTCACCTCGCGGGCGACGAGGTCGCGCAAACCGTCCAGCTCATCATCGAATACGCGCCCGAGCCGCCCTACGACGCGGGCTCGCCGGAATCCGCTCCGGCCGCGGTCCTCGCGAGCGCGACGCGGAAGTTGGCCGCGAGATTCCCGGACGTGAGCCATTCCGGATAACGGCACCGCGCGGTTTATCACCTCGGGTCGGAGGAGGGGGTGAACCACGTTCCCCACACCTCCTGGGAGGAATTCGAGATGCCCACCATCGAGGCCGCACGTCCCGGCCGCGTCCTCGCGGCGCTCATGACACCGGTGCTCGTCCTCGCCGGGTGCGCCGCCGGCCCCTCGGGCGGTCCGTCCGCCATGACCATCCAGTTCGTCAACCCGCTGCCCAACTACCCGACGTGGCGGCGGATCGGGGACTGCATGGGCGAGGAGGCGACCAGGCTCGGCGTCGACCTCACCCAGAGCGGCCCGACCGGTCAGGCGCTGGACACGACCGCGATGATCCAGCAGGTGCGCCAGGCCACGGCCACCAAGAAGGACGCGGTCATCACGTTCCCGGCCGGTGAGGGCTTCGCCCCGGTCCTCAAGCAGGCCCAGGCAGCGGGTGTCGTGACGGGGACCGTCTACGGCCCCGGCGGCGAGGACAGCGGCTCCGACTTCAACATCGGTCCGGAGTGGGCGGAGATCGGCGGGACGCTGGTGGGCGCGGTCGCGGCCCTGCCCGGCGACCACGTGCTCGGGCTCGTCGCCGCGGCCGACACCGGACTCGGCAAG
>DATMCA010000694.1:0-3757 GCA_035559015.1 Umezawaea sp.
GGAGACCTCGCTGGTGAAGTTCCACTGGAAGCCGGTCGCGGGCGTGCACTCGCTGGTGTGGGAGGAGGCGCAGATCGCCGCGGGCGCCGACCCGGACTTCCACCGCCGCGACATGGCCGACGGGATCGAGGCGGGCGCGCCGCTGGAGTTCGAACTGGGCCTGCAACTGCTGCCCGACACCGACGACGAGACGTTCGAGGGCATCGACCTGCTCGACCCGACGAAGATCGTGCCGGAGGAGCTGGCCGAGGTCCTCCTGGTCGGCAAGCTGACCCTGGACCGCAACCCGACCAACTACTTCGCCGAGACCGAGCAGGTCGCGTTCCACACCGGCCACCTCGTTCCCGGCATCGAGATCACCACCGACCCGCTGATGCAGGCGCGGATGTTCTCCTACCTGGACACGCAGCTGACCCGGTTGGGCGGACCCAACTTCACCCAGCTCCCGATCAACTGCCCGCACGTCCCGGTCAACGACAACCTGCGCGACGGCATGCACCAGACCGCCGTCCACCAGGGCGTGACGCCGTACAAGCCGAACGGCCTGGACGACGACCTCCCGGTCACCGACGACACCGGCTACGCCCACCTCCCCCGCCCGGTCGAGGGCGTGAAGGTCCGCGCGAACCCCGTGTCCTTCGACGACCACTTCACCCAGGCCACGCTGTTCTGGCGCAGCATGAGCGCGGTGGAGCAGGGGCACATCGTCGAGGCCTTCACGTTCGAGCTGTCCAAGGTCTACGAGAAGTCCATCCGTGAGCGGGAACTGGCCGTCCTGGCCGACGTCGACGCGGAGCTGTGCGCCAGGGTCGCCGCCGGGCTCGGGCTTCCGGCCCCTGTCGGGAAGCCCGCCGACGGTGTCGTGCCCTCGCCCGCGCTCTCGCAGGCGACCCTCGCGCCGGGGCCGATCGCCGGTCGGGTGATCGGCGTCTTCGCGTCACCCGGTGCCGACATCGCGGGCATCGGCAAGCTGCGCAAGGCCGTGGAGGCCCGCGGCGCCGTGCTGCGCGTCATCGCCGAGGTCGGTGGCGAGGTCGGCAAGGGGCGGGCCAAGGAGGTCGTCGAACGCACGCTGCTGGCGACCCGGTCCATCGAGTACGACGCGGTCGTGATCGCCGACGGCGCCACCGCGTTCGACCCGAGGCTCACCGTGCTGCTCCAGGAGGCCTTCCGCCACTGCAAGGTGCTCGGGGCCTGGGGCAGCGGCGCCGACGTCCTGCTGGCGGCGGGGATCGACGCCGGCGCGCCGGGCGTGCTGGTGGCCGACGCGCTGGTCAAGGCCTCCATGACCGAACTGCTGGACGCGGTCGGCCTGCACCGCGTGTGGGACCGGGCCGTGCCTGCCGGGGACGCCTGACGGAACGGCCGGTAGCGCGTGGTGCGCTACCGGCCGTTCGACCTCGGTGTCAGCCGAATGCCTGGTAGGCGGTCGGACCCTTGACGAGCTGCGCCCTGCGACCGCCCGCGAACCACCCGATGCTGCCCAGGAACGGGAAGCCCAGCACGACCGCGATCCACAGCAGCTTGCCGCCGCCGGTCAACCGCGAGTCGCGCGCGACGGAGATGATCGCCGCCACCCACAGCACGAACGCCGCCAGGCCGAGAACGGCGATCACCACGAGGAGCCCGACGCCGAGCCCGCTGAAGTCCTGCTCAGTGCCCTGTCCCATGTGGACGATGGTAGGCACGGTTTTCGCCGTCCCACCAGTCGTGCCACACGATCGTGCTCGCCTCAGCGGCCCGTGGCGGCCAGCACGGCGGTGGCGATCTCCTGGTGACCCGCGGGTGTCGGGTGCACGTCGGTGTGGCGGCAGAAGTAGGTCAGGGCGCAGACCTCCGCCACCGGCGTGGGGATCGACCCGTAGGTCGGGTCCTCGGTCACCTCGGTCAGCGGCCCGTACCCGCCGGTCGCGGCGGTCACGTCGACGAACGACGCTCCCACCTTCGCGTACTCCTCCTTCAAGCCCGCGTTGAGCACGTCCCGGAACAGCGGCACCGACAGCCGCGCGAGGTTCTGCCCGTTGGGGAACTCGGACGACACCCACGCCCCGAGGAACACGTCCGGGTAGGTCAGCCCGACGATCGGCGCGTCACCGGCGGCCTCGCGCAGGGCGGGCAGCATCGACGCCAGGTTCGCCCGGATGCCGGCCACGGCCTGCGTCGCGCACGTCACCGGGTCCGACGACAGCGCGCACGGCGCCAGGTCGTTGCCACCGATCACCACCGTCACCAGGCCGACCCGCCCGGCGTTCTCCCGCAGTGCCCGCACGGCCGCGTCGAGTTGCGTGCTGCCCGTCGGGTCGACGGCGTCGGCCGTGTCGACGGGTCGGTTGCGGAGCGCGCACCCGGTCTGGTCGCGCATCTGCGCCGATGTGGCGCCGCTGCACCCGAGGTTGATCAGCTTCATCCCGGCCTGTTGGGCGACGAGGTAGGCGAACCCGTCCTCGCTGGGCCCTGCGGGCACGCCCGCGTCGGTGGGCCGGTAGCCCGTGGCGTACGAGTCGCCCATCGACACGAGCACGCGCTGGACGGGTGGGGGACTGGTCGTGGTGGACGACGGCGTCGGGCTCGCGTCGGGCCCCGCCGTGCAGGCCCCGAGCACCGCGAGCAGCGCACCGACGAGCGCGGAGCGCCGAACCCCGCGGCTCAGCACGACACGCCCCCGAGTCGCCCAACGGCGCGCGGCAGGGGCGTTCCGGCACCACCCGGCCGGGCGGTGGGGGTGGACGGCTCGATCGGCGACCAGGGGGGCACCCGACCAGTATCCCGCAGGTCGGGACCGGCGCCGGTCCGCGGGCGTCAGGACCGGCGGCGCAGGCGGGACAGCAGGGTGGTGCGCCTGGCCGGGAGCCTGCCGTTGACGGCGTCGGCGACGAGCGCGTCCACGGTCTCCGCCGCGCAGGTCTTGTTGGCGCCGATGCCGCCGGTGGAGCCGCGCTTGATCCAGCCGACCACGTACGTCCCCGGACGGTCCGCGACGCGTCCTCCGGAGTGCGGGACGGTGCCGGTGGCCTCGTCGAAGGGCAGGCCGGGCACCGGGATCCCGCGGTAGCCGACCGCCCGGACGACCTGGCCGGTGCCGATCTCCACGTCGTCGGCCGGGCCGGTCACGCGGAGGCCGCGCACCCCCGTGTCGCCCAGGACCGCGACGGGCGCGGAGTGGAAGCGGAACACGACGCGCCTGCCGGGTGGGGGAGGCGCGGACCAGTCGACCTCCTCCAGTGCGACCCGTTGCAGCACAACGGCTTTCTCCGTGAGGCCGGCGGAGATGGTTCGAGCCGTGCGTTCGTCCCGCACGTCGACCACCACGGCCGCGTCGGACCGCTCGACCAGCGCGAGCAGCTCCGACCTGCTGCACGCGACCTCGTCCGGGCCGCGGCGCGCGAGGACGACGACCTCGCGGACGCTGCTCGACCTCAACCGCTCCAGCGCTCGCGGTGCGATGGACGTGCCTTCGAGGGTCTTGGGGTCGGCGGTCAGGATCCGCGCGACGTCCAGGGCGACGTTGCCGCCGCCCACCAGGACGACGCGCTCGGACGACAGGTCCACCGCGTCGTCCGCCACGTCGGGGTGGCCGTTGTACCAGGCCACCACGGTCGTGGCGGCGACGCTGCCCGGCAGGTCCTCACCGGGCACGCCCAGGCGCTTGGCGGACGCGGCGCCGACGGCGTAGACGACGGCGTCGTGCCGGGCCGCCAACTCCTCCGCGGTGACGTCCTTCCCGACCTCGACGCCCAGGCGCAACCGGAGCCGCGGG
>DATMCA010000695.1:0-4959 GCA_035559015.1 Umezawaea sp.
CTCCCTCGCCGTGCCGCTCTGCCAGCGGAGGTACGCGCGCGATTGCGCGGGGAGCTGGCGGCGGAATGGTTCCGGCAGCAGGAGGGGCGTGACCCGAAGGGTGACCTGGAGCTGGCGTCGACGCTGGCCCGGTGGTCCCGGCCGGCGCCGGCGTCGATCGGGGGGTATGACCTGACGTTCTCCCCGGTGAAGTCGGTGTCAACGTTGTGGGCGGTCGCGGACCTGCCGGTCGCCGTACAGATCGAGCAGGCCCATCATGCCGCCGTCACGGCCGCGTTGCGGTTCATCGAGGATCGGGCGCTGTTCACCCGGGAGGGTACGGGCGGGGTACGCCAGGTCAACGTCACCTGGTTGGTCGCCGCCGCGTTCACCCACCGCGACTCCCGCGCCGGCGACCCCGACTTGCACACCCATGTCGCAGTCGCGAACAAGGTGCAGACCCTTGGCGGCCGCTGGTTGTCGATCGACGGTCGCATCCTGCATGCCGCGAAGGTCGCGGCGTCGGAGACGTACAACACCGCGCTGGAGCACCAGCTCACCACGGTCCTGGGGGTGCGCTTCGCCGAACGGCCCGGCCGGGACCGGTCGAAGCGGCCGGTCCGGGAGATCGTCGGCGTCGATCCGCGATTGAACCGGCGCTGGTCGGCCCGACGGAAGGTCATCGACGTCCGGAAGGCCGAGCTCGCTGCCGACTTTGCCCGTGATCATGGCCGGCCGCCGGGCCGGGTGGAAATGCTGCAGCTGGCGCAGCAGGCAACCTTGGGGACCCGAGAGCGCAAGCACGAACCGCGAACCCTCGGCGAGCAGCGCGCCGCCTGGCGTACCGAGGTCGTTCAGACCCTCGGCGGACCAGAGCGGGTCGAGGCGATGCTGCACGAAGCGTTGAACCCAACCCTCGTGGCCGCCCCGGCGGTGACCGACGCGTGGCGGGTCGAGATCGCGGATCGGGTGATCGCGACCCTGGAGGAGCATCGTGCGACCTGGCAGTACTGGCATCTGTGGGCCGAAACCCAACGCCAGCTGCGCGGCTGCGCTATCCACCCAGCCGATCTCCGGGACGTCGCCGCGTCCGTGCTGGAGGAGGCGGTCACCCGCTCCATCCAGCTCACCCCGGACGTTGACCCGGCCGATCTGCCGGTCCAGCTGCGCAGCACCGACGGGGCGTCGGTGTTCACCGTCGCCGGCAGCGACCAGTACACCTCAAGCCGGATCCTGGACGCTGAGCAGCGCCTCCTCGCCGCTGCGGACCGCGCCGACGGCCAAGCCCTGCACCCAGTCTCGGTCGATCTAAGGCTCCGCGAGGCAGCAGCCGGCGGCACTGCGTTGGATGCCGGGCAGACCTTGATGGTGCGCACCGTGGCCGTCGACCGGCGCCGGGTGCAGCTGGTGATTGCTCCGGCCGGGGCGGGCAAGACCACCGCGCTGAAGGTCCTGGCCGACATGTGGACCGCCGGCGGCGGCCATGTTCTCGGTCTTGCCCCGTCGGCGGCGGCCGCGGCCCAGCTCGCCGAGGCGACCGGTGTTCAGTCCGACACGCTGCACCGGCTCACCTGGGCCATTCAACATGATCATCCGCTGCCCGAGTGGGCGGACCGGATCGGCCCGAACACACTGCTGCTGATCGACGAAGCCGGGATGGCCGACACCCTCACCCTCGACACCGCCGCCACCCACGTCCTCGAGCGGGGGGGCCGGGTGTGCCTGGTCGGTGACGACCACCAACTCGACGCCATCGGCGCCAGCGGCATCCTCACCAACCTCGAAGCCGCCCACGGCGCAATCCGGCTCACCCAGCTGCACCGCTTCACCGACCCCGACGAAGCCGCCGCCACCCTCCAAGTCCGCGCCGGACAGAGTGAGGTGATCGACTTTTACACCGATCGTGACCGGATACGGATCGGCGACCCTGACGGGCTCCCCGACCGACTCCTCACCGCCTGGCGGCACGACCAGGACCAAGGCCTGGACTCGCTGATGCTGGCCCCCTCCCGCCGCGAGGTCGCCGACCTCAACCACCGCGCCCGAACCGACCGGCTCATCGGCAACACCCCGGGCCGACAAGTTGAGCTCGCGGACGGGAATCAGGCCAGTGCCGGCGAGCTGATCATCACCCGCCGCAACGACCGCCGGTTGGCCAGCGGCACCGGGTGGGTCCGCAACGGTGACCGCTGGACCGTCACCGGCCTCACCCCTGACGGCGGGATCCGCGCCGTCCACCGCCGCACCGGCAAGCCCGTCACCCTGCCCGGCACGTATGTGCGGGAGGCGGTCGAGCTCGGCTACGCCACCACCATCCACGCCGCCCAAGGGGTCACCGCGGACACCACCCACAGCCTCGTCCACGAGCTGATGACCCGGGAGCAGCTGTACACGGCGGTCAGCCGTGGCCGGACCGCCAATCACGTCTACATCGCCGTCGGCGCCGTAGAACCTCACCACATCCTGGACATCGACATCCAGGAGCCGGCCGCCACCGACATCCTGCGCCGAGTCCTCAGCCGGACCAGCGTTCCGGTGTCGGCCACCACCGTCCGAGCCCAGCACGAGCGGGCAGCAGCGTCCACCCGAGGCCGTGTCCGAGCGCGCGCCGTACCACCCGACCACTGGGTACCGGCAGGCCGCGGGCCACAGCCACCAGCCCGTTGAGCCGGCTCGCTCCGAGTCACCGATCCCGCGGATCGGCCTCCCCGCCTCTTGATCATTTGGTCTTCGACGCAGAGGTCAAGGGCGCTTCGCGTCCTGCGGATTCACTGCGCTCACCCTTGACATCCGCGCCGCAGACCAAGATCGACTGGTCATCGGGGAGGCCGAGATGGAGTGGTCGGTCTGGCGGTGGTCGCGGTGATCAGGTTCGGACCACGGATCAACGAAGCTCAAGTCGCACCCGAAGCGCGGCGCCGTCAGGACGCAACGTCGTTACGGGAAGCGGCCGCGCGGCGCTCACGGTTGCGCCGTCGGCTGGCGGCGGACTGGAGCGCCAACCACTTGTAGTAGGCCGTGCGGAGGTGTTCGGCGCGGACCGGATCACCGTCGGCCTGCTCAAGGAACTGCCGTTCGAGAGCAGCGCGAGCCGGGGCAGTGCGGGCAGTGCGGTCAACAGTCTTGGCCCAGCTCTGGTGGGCTCTGATCTGGGCGGCGAGGCGTACCTCGGACGCGGGTGACTCCGCCATCTGATGCTCCTAAAGTGCGACGTGCAGGCGTGAAGGTTCTCTCTTACCAAAGGCGCTTTGCGATCTCTGGCGATTGCCCAGGACATCACCGCTTTCGGCGCCCAGGAGGCCGTCAGAGCCGGTCGCCGGGAGAGAGCCGACGGTGTGCCTCGCGCGCCCGCTCGTCGGCGACCGCCGCGCCGTAGCGGTTCAGCATGGTCCGCGAGCGCCAGCCGAACAGCCGCATGGTGGCGTCGTCGCCCATGCCCTGGGCCATCGCGTACGAGGCCGCGGTGTGCCGGAACATGTGCGGGTTGACGTGGTCAAGCCCGGCTATACCGGCGCGCCGCTCGAGCATCTGAGTGACCCCCGAGGGGGTCATCTCGCGCCCCCGACTGCCCGGCCAGAGCCACGCCAGCCCGGCCAGCTTGTGCCGGGCCCGCAACCGCAGGTAGCGCTCGAGCGCGGTGCCGGTCTTCGTCCCGAAGGGCAGGATGCGCACCCGGTCGCCCTTACCGCGGACGGTGACCTGGTCGGCCTTCATGTCCAGGTCGTCGAGCCGGATCCCGCACATCTCCGACACGCGCATCCCGGTGTCGACGAACATCCGCACGATGGCCTCGTCGCGGCGGTCGGCGAACTGCTTGCCGGCGCACGCTGCGATGAGTGCCTTGAGCTCGTCGTCGGACAGCACCCGTACTGGTTTCTCGGTCGGCTTCGGTGGGCGCAGCCGCGCCATCGGATCGGTCTCGATCCACTCCTCGGCGTCAGCCAGCCGTAGAGCTGCTGCAGCGACTTGAACCGGACCGCCGCAGTGCTCGCGGCGTGGGCGCCCAGCAGGAAGATCATGAAGTCCTCGATGTCGGCCGGAGTGACCTCCTCCAAGGCGACGCGGCCACCCAGCCAACCCGCCAGCAGCCGGGCGGCCTCCAGGTAGCTCTGCACGGTCTTGTCCGACTTCTTCGCCGATCGCAACCGGCGCTCGAACGCCCGCAGCGTCGAGGCATCGGCCGCCGCGAGCGGGCTGGACAGCAGTGGATTGGGTGCCGGCATCGTCTCTCCTGACTCTCGCGCGGATGCACGAGAGTCAGGAGGTTTCGGAGCGCTTTGTGGCGGTCACCCTCGGGAAAGACAACGGCCTCTGCCTGCGTTTCCGCTGGTCAGAGGCACTTTGCGCACCCGGAGGGATTCGAACCCCCAACCTTCTGATCCGTAGTCAGATGCTCTATCCGTTGAGCCACGGGTGCGGGAGGCTCGTACGACTGCTAGCCGCAGAGCAACACCGTGAGAGTGTATCGGCCCAGGCTGCTCCGACCAACCGAGAACAGCGTGCTTAGCGAAGAGCCAACTGAGCGGCCCGGACACCGCTGTTCAAGCTGACCTCGCTCAGCAACCCGGGCGCCGCGACCCGGTCACCCACCAGGAAAACACTGTCCCCGCGGTCAATCGGGGGCCGGTCTCGCCAGGAGGCGCCAGGAAAGTCGACGGCCCCCGTACGAGCATTGGCCAAGGACTCGAGCCGATGGGTCGTACGCTCCCGCCACTCCGGCAGCGCAGAGTCAGCGATGGCCTCCAAGCGAGCAATTCCGTCAGCCTTTGAGCTGTGCGGATCAATCGGCATCTGCATCTGTACGAGATGCTCACCTGGCGGCGCGATTGTCGGATCGGGCATCGTGAAGTTCTCGAGCCAACCGCACGTATCAAGATCACTTACGACGAACAGATCGCGATGATCACGTTTCACTCCAAGATCAAGAAGTGCCGCCCGCCCAGACGGCCAGTCCAAGGAGTCATCGCCTAGCAGCAGTCG
>DATMCA010000696.1:0-4320 GCA_035559015.1 Umezawaea sp.
CTGGCTGACAGTGCTGGGCCCACCCGCCGAACCGGCACCCGCTGGGCCACTGCCCGCTGGTCCGCCAGTCCGCTCCCGCCAGCCGCTGGCCCACCGGTGTCCGCCACCCGCTGAGCCCCACCGGGCCACTGCCCGCTACCCGCCAGCCCGCCGGGCCACCGCCCACCTGCCCGCTACCCGCCACTCGCCGGGTCGCTGCCCACTGCCGACTAGTTCACTACTCGCTGGTCTGCTGCCGGCCGGGCCGCCGCCCACCAGCCCTTTGATCCGCTGCCCGCTGGTTCGCCACCTGCCCACCAGCCCGCGGCCCCGCCAATCCGCCGACCAGTCAGCCGCCACCCAGCCCCGGCCACCCCGCCCGGAGTCGAATCGCCGACCGGAACCCGCCAAAAACCCAGGGTCCCCCTTCGTGCAAGGCCCCCCGAAACGAACGCTACCGGCGAGCACCGACAAAAAGTGGAATTGATCTTGGAATTGCTAGTCCACGCACACGGGTAGCAACTCGGGGCGTTTTGGGGCCAGGCCGTCGCCGGTGGATTCGCCTCTGACGAGCCTGCCGACGAACGGCATGACGTGTTCGCGGGCCCATTTCAGGTCGCGGCGGCGTTGGGTCATCCAGTCGGACTCCTCCGAAGGGGGCCACGGGGTGTTCCACGACTCTTCGGTCTTGTAGCCCAGGACTTCGGCCGTCCGCAGCGCCACGCGGTGGTGGCCCTCCGGGGAGAGGTGGAGGCGGTCCTCGCTCCAGGCCCTCGGGTCGTGCAGGACGGACATCGCCCACAGGTCCACGACGTGGCAGTGGTAGCGGTCGGCGACGGACCACAGGTGGGTGTTGTAGATGGCGATCTTGCCGCGCAGCGAGCGCAGCAGCGGGGTGGTCTTGGTGTCGAAGCCGGTGAAGACGATGACCTCGCAGCCCGCGGCGCGGAGGTCGGCGACGGCGATCTCGTAGACCTCGGCGAGTGCGTCCGGGTCGGTGCCGGGGGTGAGGATGTCGTTGCCGCCGGCGCAGAACGCGACCAGGTTCGGCTTCAACGCGGTGGCCAGCGGCAACTGCTCCTCGACGATCTCGTGCAGGGTTTTGCCGCGGATGGCGAGGTTCGCGTAGCGGAAGCCGCTGTGGTGGGGGGAGATCAACGCGGCGAAGCGGTCCGCCCACCCTAAGAAGTGACCGTCGGGGCCGGGGTCGTCCATGCCCTCGGTGAAGCTGTCCCCGATCGCGACGAAGCTGTTCAAGTCCTGCACCTGCGATCCCTCCCTCTGCGCAACCGCTCCAGATCCCCTCCGAGGTCGCGCGAACAGCATGCCTCCGGCTCGTACGACCGCGCCAGTGAGGTGATGGCACCGTAGTTGGCGGTCGCCATCGAGGTAAACCCAATTCGTCGGGAATGGATTCCCGAACACACCCCTGTTGTTATCCGGTCGTGTCTTTCGATCACTCTTTCGAGGGAGGGTTGCGCTTGTTGGGCGGTTTATCGCAATTCGCACCCTAGGCTTTGTCGTTCCGCAGCCGATCGCGCCTGGAGAGGCCTTGCCTGTTCGCATCCCCCTGCCCGTCATTTCCGTCGGGGCCGCCGCCGTGCTGATGGGGCTCGCGCTCGGCATCGGGCTCGGCGGCTCGTCGGAACGCCCGCAAGGCGAGAGCGGTGACGCGGGTCCGAGCCGCAGCGGTGACCCGGAACGCCGCCAGAGCGGTGGCGACCTGCCGCCGATGGACTTCGAGGGCCGGGTGCAGTCGACGTCCTCGAACTCCGCCAAGCCGTCCACGACGGCCACGTCGTCCGCGTCGGCGGTGCCGTCGTCCTCCAGGTCGCCCGAGTCCGAGCCGCGGCGCACCGAGGAAGTGCCCAGTTCGGTCGGGTCCACGCCAGCGCCTGCGCTGCCTGCGCTGCCGTCGGTCCCGGAGGTCTCCACCAGCTCGCTCGTCGAGGTGCCGTCGACCTCGGTGTCGGCGGACGCGTGACGTGAAGGCCCGGTGCGGGGGAGCGCCGCCGCCGATCAACTCCCCCGCACCGGGGTCCGGTACCGGCGCCTGAGCGCCGGAAGTCGAGGTGTGGCCCGGTGCGGGGCGGCGCCGCCGCCGATCAACCGCCCCGCACCGGGGTCTGGGCCGACGCGGGGGAGCGCCGCCGCCGATCAACTCCCCCGCGTCGGTGTACCGGGGGCCGGGGCGCGTCGCCCCGGCCGGTGGTCAGCCGCTGGCCGCGACGTCGAGCGCCGGTTCCGCCGCCAGGTCCGCGTAGGCCGAGCGCAGCCGCAGCTCGGCGGCCGGGCTCGTGCCGATGGCGTCGAGGCCCAGCAGCGCGGCCCCGACGACCGGGGGCAGGTCGACCACGCGGATCCGGGCCATCGGCGCCGAGACCGACAGGCGGCCGCGCACGGCACCGACGACGATGTCGCCGGTGCCCGTGAGCACCCCGCCGCCGAGGACGACGTCGACCTGCTCCTCCAGCAGGTCGAGCCGCCGCAGCGACACGTCCGCGAGCACGGCGATCTCCTCGACCAGCCGTTCCACGACCTCCAGCGCCACCTGGTCACCGGAGGCGGCCACGTCGAACAGCACCTGGCACAGCGCGTGCTCGTCCGCGTCCGCCTCGCCGAAGTGGATGCGCTCCACGGCTTCCGCGACGGTCGTCGTGCCGAAGTGCGCGATCACGGCGGCCAGCAGCGCGGTGGACTTCCCGCGGCCGTCCTCCGCCCGCACGGCCAGCCACAGCGCCTCGCTGCCGATGTGGCCGCCACCGCCCCAGTCGCCGGAGATCCGGCCCAGCGCCGGGAAGCGGTGGGTGCGGCCGTCCTTGGCGACGGCGACGCAGTTGATGCCCGCGCCGCACACCACCGCGACCCCGATGCCGTCGGTCGTCCCCGCCCTCAGCAGCGCGAACGTGTCGTTGCCGACGACCGACGTGTCCGACCAGCCGTGCCGCTCGATCTCGGCCTGGAGCTCCTGCTCCTCGCGGGGCAGGTCCGCCCCCGCGAGGTACGCGGCGGTGTGCCTCGCTATACGCTCGTCCGGGGACAGCCCAGCCTGCCGGGCCGCCTCGCGGACGAGCCCGTCGAACACCTCCAGGCTGCGTTGCAGGCCGATGTTCTGCGGAGAGGCACCGGGCCCGCGCACCTGCGCGAGCACCTGCCCGTCCGCGTCGACCAGCAACACGGCTGTCTTGCTGTTCCCGCCGTCAATGGCGAGCACCCGGTCGGTCATGCTTCCAAGCTCCTCGTGGGCCTGTGTTTGATCAAGGACGAGCGGGCTCCGGTCAGGAGTCCTTCGCCCACGGCAGGAAATCCTTGTTCTGCGCGATCAACTCGTCGGCCAGTTGTTCCGCCGTGGCGTACTGCCCGATCAGCGGGTGGGCGAGCAGCGCGGTGGCCACCCGGTCCCGTCCGCCGTGCACGGCGGCGTCCAGCGCGAGGTACTCGTACCCCGTGACGTTCGCGATCAGCCCGGAGAACAGCGGTTCCACGGGGTCGATCGGCAGCGGTACCGCGCCTTCCGGGGTGACGGTGGCGGGCACCTCGATCACGGCGTCGTCCGGCAGGAACGGCAGCGAGCCGTCGTTGCGCACGTTCACCACGTGCTGCTCGGCGCCCGTGCCGCCGGTGAGCGAGTGGACCAGCTGCACCGCCGCCTCCGAGTAGAAGGCGCCGCCGCGCTGGGCGAGCTGCTCGGGCTTGGTCACCACCGCGGGGTCCGCGTAGATGTCCATGAGCTCCTTCTCCACCGCGGCAACGGTTTCCGCCCGCGGCACCTCGACCTTCTGCTTCTCCACGACCGCGTCGTGGTTGTAGAAGTAGTTGAGGTAGTAGGACGGCACCGCGTTGATGCGCCGCATCAGCGACAGCGGCAGCCTCATGTGCTCGGCCAGCTCGTCGCCGTGCTCGCCGAGCAGTTCGGGCAGCCGGTCCACGCCGTCGACGACCACGCCGCGTTCCCACGTCAGGTGGTTGAGGCCCACGTGCCGGAGTTGCACGGCGTCCGCTTCGACGCCGAGCACGCCCGCCGCCCAGCGCTGGAAGCCGATGGCCACGTTGCACAGCCCGACGGCCTTGTGGCCCGCCTGGAGCAGCGCCCGCGTCACGATGCCGACCGGGTTGGTGAAGTTGACGATCCACGTGTCCGGTCCGGCGATCTCCCGGACGCGGTCGGCGATGTCCAGCACCACCGGCACGGTCCGCAGCGCCTTCGCGAACCCGCCCGGGCCGGTCGTCTCCTGGCCCAGCACGCGGAAGCGATGCGGGAGCGTCTCGTCGCCCAGCCGCGCCGCCTGCCCGCCGACTCGCAGCTGGATGAGCGTGTAGGACGCCCCGTCCACGGCGGAC
>DATMCA010000697.1:0-5101 GCA_035559015.1 Umezawaea sp.
CGGTGGCCATCGCGCGCAGCTGCTCGCGCAGCCAGGGGCGGATCGGGGAGACCGGGGCGCGGAAGTGCGGGAGGTCGCTGCCGGACATGGTGGCGAGCAGCAGCTGTTCGGGCTGGGCCCAGTGGCGGTACACGGTGGCGCGGCCGATCCCGGCCTCCTGCGCGACCCGCTGGTGGGTGACCGCCGCGGGCCCCTCCTTGAGCAGCAGGGCGCGGGCCGCGGTGAGGATCGCGGTTCTGCTGCGGGTGCTGCGGGGATCGGTCACGCTTGCAGTGTAGTGAGACAACGTGACTCAGAGTTGGGCGGCGGGAAGCTCGCTGTGAGACACCGCCAAGCTGCTGGGCCTGCTCGCGACGGCCGAGCTGGTGCGGTGGCTGCCCGAGGAGCGCTTCCCCCGGTGTCGTCCGGACCGGGTTCAACGCCGGCGCCGGCGGTCTCCTGAAGACGTTCGGCAAGGTGGCGGGCCTCTTCGCGGCGTCGGCGGACGAGGGCACCAGGGCACCGGTGCACCTGGCGGCGAGCAAGTACCCGCCAGGTCCGAGCGGCGGGTTCTTCGCGAAGGCCGCTCCCGCCGCGCCGTCGGAGCAGGCGCGTGACACGGCGCTCGCCGCCGAGGTCTACCGGCGCACCGCGGAGGAGTTGGGCGTCCCGCCGCTCCCGGCCTAGCCCGCCTCGGCGATGGCCTTGACGTGCTCGTTGCGGGTGCTGATCAGCCTCGGCAGGTACCGGTTGAGCACCGCCAGTTCGGCGATGGCGCCGAGGGGGCGGAGCGGCGCGGTGAAGTCGACGACGTCCCGCATCAGCGTGCCGCCCTGCCCGTCCGGGGTGAAGTGGTGTTCGTGGCGCCAGAGGCGGAACGGGCCGTCGACCTGCTCGTCGACGAAGCGCTCCGGCGGTTCGAACGCGCTGATCCGGGACGTCATCCGCCAGAGCAGGCCGAAGTGCCTGGCCTGCCAGGTGACGGTGTCGCCGAGCGCGAGCCTGCCGGAGGTGACGCCGTCGACCACCCGTTCCCCGGCGTCGGCCATCGACGCGGTGTGCACGTCCACGTCGAGCGAGACGTCGAAGACGCGCCGCGGCGGCGCGGCGATGGCGGTGGCGACCTCGAAGTGCGGCACGGGTCGATGGTAGGACCGCGGATCCGGTCGCTCACGGGCGTCGCACGTCACAGTCGGCGGTGACGTCCGCCGGTGCTAGGGTCGGGGTGCACGGTGTGCTGCGTCGGAACGCTCCGTGTTCTCCACTCCCTTGGCGCGCCCATGTTCCTGGAGCGCGAGGAGTGCGTTGTGGACGGTCAAGTCCTGGTGATCGGTGCCCGCGGCAGTGTCGGGCGGCACGTCGTCGACCAGCTTTCCCTTGCGGGCCAACAGGTGCGGTCCTCGGTGCGGAACCCCGCGCTCGCCGATCCGCCGAACGTGGTCGTCGCCGACCTCACGGAGCCCGACACCCTGAGGGCCGCGCTGGACGGTGTTTCGACGGTTTTCCTCTACGCCCCAACGGAAGGCGCCACGGTGTTCGTCGACGCGGCGAAGGCCTCCGGTGTGGAGCACGTCGTGCTGCTGTCGTCGGGCAGCGTGCTGCTGCCGAACGCGGTGGGCAACCTGATCGCCGAGGAGCACCGGGCGGTCGAGCGGGCGCTGGCGGAGTCCGGGCTGCGGTGGACGCCGATCCGGCCGCTGGTGCTGGCGAACAACGCGCTGAACTGGGCGGAGTCGATCCGCGCCGAGCGGGTGGTCCGGCTGGTGCACCCCGATGCCGTCACGGCGCCCGTGCACGAGCGGGACATCGCCGCGGTGGCGGTCGCGGCGGTGCTGGACGGCGGCGAGCACGTGAGCGAGGTGCTCACCGGGCCCGAACTCCTCACGCAGCAACGACAGGTGGAGCTGATCGGCGACGCGATCGGCGCGGACGTGCGGATCGAGGAGCTGTCCGAGGCGGAGGCCCGTGAGCGGTTCGGCGCGTCGCAGGTGTTCGACGCCGTCCTGGAGTTCATCAACGCCGCGAGGACCGGTGGTTCGCCCGCCACGTCGACGGCCGAACGGGTGCTGGGACGGCGGCCCGCGTCGTTCGCCGAGTGGGCGAACGACCACGCCGCCGAGTTCCGCTGACCCTCCGCGGAGGAGGGGTCAGGCGGTCTTCGCGCGCGAGGTGATCGCCTCGGTGAAACCGGGGACCAGCAGGCCCGCGGTCTCGGCCGCGGCGGTGATGATCTCCTCGTCGGTGAGGTCCAGGCCCTGGGAGCCCATGACCGCGAGGTTGGCCGTCATCAGGGCCATGCGGATCTTCAGGACCTCCTTCGCCGACGCGCCGGGGTCGACCAGCAGGGCCGAGACGCGCTGCATCCGGTCGAGGCCGCCGCCGCCCTTGGGCATCAGCTCGCGCAGCGAAGCCTGGTTGGCCAGGGCGAACCTGGCGAAGCCGAGGCCGCTCTCGACGATGAGGGAGAACCAGCCCGCGGCCACCGCGCTGGAGCGCTCGGGGGTGTGCGGCTGGGCCTCGGCCCACTCGATCAGCGCGTCCAGCGTGGCCAGGCGCTCCTCGAACAGGCTGCGGACGATCGCTTCCTTGCTGTCGAAGTGGTAGTAGAGCGCGGCCTTCGTGATGTCCAGGCGTTCCGCGATCTGGCGCATCGACGTGGACTCGTAGCCGTGGGCGGTGAACAGCTCCAGCGCCACGCGGCGGATGTCCGCCCGGCGATCGGTCCCCGTCTTGCGCTGCTGGGTCACGCCCCGCACTCCCTTCCGTCCGTTTTGCCGCTCTCAGCGGAACTATATAGCGTTGCTTACCGGTCGGTCAGTAGGTACTCTCTGACCGACCGGTAAGTAAGTTGTGCCTTTCGTGAAGGAACGCGAGATGACGACAGAAGTGGCGGAGGCGCCCGCCCAGTTCACGCACCGGCAGATCATGGTCACGATGAGCGGCCTGGTCATCGCGATGCTGCTGGCGATGCTGGACAACATGATCGTGGCGCCCGCCCTGCCCACGATCGTCGGCGACCTCGGTGGGCTTAGCCACCTGGCCTGGGTGACGACCGGCTACGTGCTGGCCTCGACGGCGTCCACGCCGATCTGGGGCAAGCTCGGCGACCTGTTCGGCCGCCGCATCACGTTCATCTCGTCGGTGGTCGTCTTCCTCGGCGGCTCCGTGCTCGCCGGGATGTCGCAGAACATGGGCGAGCTGATCGCGTTCCGCGCGATCCAGGGCCTCGGCGCGGGCGGCCTGATGGTGGGAGTGCTGTCGATCGTCGGCGAGATGATCCCGCCGCGCGAGCGCAGCAAGTACATGGGCCTGATGATGGCCGTGATGCCGGTCGCGATGATCGGCGGACCGCTCGCGGGCGGCTTCATCACGGACAACTTCTCCTGGCGCTGGGCGTTCTACGTGAACCTGCCGCTGGGCGTGATCGCGCTGGTGGTCTGCTGGTTCACCCTCGCCAAGCTGCCCCGCGGCACGGGCCGGGCGAAGATCGACTGGCTCGGCGCGGGCCTGCTGACCGTGTGGATCACGTCGCTGGTCCTGATCACGAGCTGGGGCGGCACGGAGTACGACTGGTCCTCGCCGACGATCCTCGGCCTGATCGCGTTGACGCTGGTGGCGTTCGTCGCGTTCGTGGCCGTGCAGCGCCGGGTGGCCGAGCCGATCATGCCGCTGCGGGTGTTCGGCAACCTCAACTTCAACCTGTCCGGGGGGCTGGCGTTCATCTCCGGGTTCGCGATGTTCGGCGCCGTGACGTTCCTGCCGCAGTTCCAGCAGTTCGTCCAGGGCTCGTCGGCCACGAACAGCGGCCTGCTGCTGATGCCGATGATGATCGCCGCCATGGTCGTCTCGCTGGCCAGCGGCACGATCATCGGCAAGACCGGCCACTACAAGGCCTTCCCGATCGTCGGCACGACGCTGATCGCCCTCGCGCTCGGCCTGTTCTCCACCATCGGCGTCGACACCGGCAAGACCACCACCGCCCTCTACATGGTCCTGCTCGGCGCGGGCATGGGCTGCCTGATGCAGACGTCCACGCTCATCGCGCAGAACAGCATCGAGCTGCGGGACATCGGCGCGGGCACGGGCGCGTCGACGTTCCTGCGCAACATGGGCAGCTCGCTGGGCGTCTCCCTGCTGGGCGCGCTCTACACCAGCTCGCTCACCGACTCGCTGTCCGCGGGCTCGTCGCTGCCGGGCGAGGCGAACCAGATGACGCCCGCGGTCCTCAAGTCGCTGCCCGAGGCCGCGCAGCGGATGTTCCAGGCCGCCGTGACCGACGGCGTCACGACCCTGTTCACCGTCGCGGCCTGCGTCGCCGCCGTCGGCATCGTGGTGGCCCTGTTCATCAAGCAGGTGCCCCTGCGCGGCAGGGTGAAGCCGGAGGACGCCGTCGCGGCCGAGGTCTGACCGGGTGTGGCGCCGCACTCGCCCCGTTCGCGGGCGCGGCGCCACCCCTTAGGCTGGCCGCATGTCTGTGGGAACCCTGGTCCTGCTCCGCCACGGCGAGAGCGTGTGGAACGCCGAGAACCTGTTCACCGGCTGGGTGGACGTGCCCCTGTCGGAGAAGGGCGTCGCCGAGGCCAAGCGCGGCGGCGAGCTGCTCAAGGCGGCGGGCGTGCTGCCGGAGGTGCTGCACACCTCGCTGCTGCGCCGCGCGATCTCGACGGCGAACCTCGCCCTCGACGCCGCCGACCGGCACTGGATCCCGGTGAAGCGGGACTGGCGCCTCAACGAGCGGCACTACGGCGCGTTGCAGGGCAAGAACAAGAAGCAGACCCTGGAGGAGTTCGGCGAGGAGCAGTTCATGCTCTGGCGCCGGTCCTACGACACCCCGCCCCCGCCACTCGCGGACGACGACAAGTGGTCGCAGGTCGGGGACCCGGCGTACGCCGCCCTGCCGGACGAGGTCCTGCCGCGCACCGAGTGCCTGGCCGACGTCGTCGACCGGATGCTGCCGTACTGGTACGACGCGATCGTCCCCGACCTGCGCGCCGGCGCGACCGTGCTCGTCGCCGCGCACGGCAACTCGCTGCGCGCCCTGGTGAAGCACCTCGACGAGATCTCCGACGACGACATCGCCGGGCTGAACATCCCCACCGGCATCCCGCTGCTCTACGCCCTC
>DATMCA010000698.1:0-2076 GCA_035559015.1 Umezawaea sp.
CGCTGGGCTCGAACTGGTCGCTGCACGATCTGCGCCACACCGCGGCCTATCGGATGGCCCGGGATCCGCAGATGCCGCTGACCGACGTGCAGTGGGTGCTGGGGCATGCGCACCTGTCGACCACGCAGCGCTACCTGAACCCGGTGACCGAGGACGTGATCGCCGGGGTGCTCGCCTTCCACGCCCGGGCCCGCGACCGCGGCCCGGCGGCGCGGCCGGCGCCGGGATACCGGGCCGAGAGCCTGCAGATCCTGTTCGGCGTGGACCAGCCGTGATCACCGGGGAGCAGACGATCACCGCACCGGCCGAGGTCACTGCGCGGCCGGCCGAGGTCACCGCGCCGACGAGCGGGCCGGTGAGGCAGACCGGGGCGCAGCTGGGGGCCGCGTTCCCGCCGCGGCCGGTCGCCTCGTCGTGGCCGGCGACGCGGGCGAGCCGGTCAGCGGTGCTGGCCCGGGTGCTGGCCGCGCCGTTCACGCTGGACAACACGGTCAGTCAGCAGTCCCGCCGGCTGGGGGTGCTGGCCGTGCTGTCCTGGCTGGCGACGCATCCCGGTGAGGGCTGGCAGCAGCGCTGGCAGGCCAGCGGGGCCGAAGACCAGTCCGACTGGCGAGACGCGATCACCGCCGCGGCCGCCGGAAGGCGGCGGGCGAGGACGGCGCCAGGCACGCAGCTGGCGCACCTGGGCCCGGGGCTGCTGGTGCTGATCTGCGCTGATGTGATCCGGCCCAGTCTGGGCTGGCTGCTGCGTTTCGCCCCGGCACGGCGCGGGTTGGCCACCGAGATGGCCCGCACCCGCGACGCCGCGGCGTTCGCCGCGCTCGCCGAGTCATGCACCCGGGGCCGGGTCGGGCTGCAAAGCGGGCAGCAGGCGCTGACCCGCATCGCGGTCATCCTCGCCGCCAAGGGCGGCCCGGTCGCTGCGGTGAACGTCGGTGACTGCGTCGAGCTGCTGCAGATCACCGCCGGCATCCGCGCCACCTCCGGTTCGGAGGCGCACGCGCACAGCCCGCTGTTCTACCAACTGCTGCGCGCTCACCGCGTGTTCGGCGAGGACACCCCGGCATCGATGGAGATGTTCTCCGGCCGTGGGCAGCCGGGCTGCGAGCAGCTGATCGACCGCTACCGGATCGCCTGCCGCCCGGTGCGCGACGTGCTCGTCGACTACCTGCGCGAACGCCAGCCGTCGGTGGACTTCTCCACCCTGCAACACCTCGCCTACCTGCTCGGCAAGCTGTTCTGGGCCGACCTGGAGGCCCACCACCCCGGCATCGACTCCCTCAAGCTGCCCCGCGAGATCGCCGCGTCCTGGAAGCAGCGGGTGATGACCCGCACCCGCACCACCACCGGCCCCGACGGCGAGCAGATCAAGCTGACCGAGCCGCGGCTGGACGGGCGCAGCGTGCTGACCGCGGTGCGCGCCTTCTACCTCGACCTCGCCGAGTGGGCTGACGACGACCCGGCCCGCTGGGCGGCGTGGGCGGTGCGCTGCCCGGTGACCGCCAGCGACGTCTCGCACAAGAAGGACCGCTCCCGACGCAAGTCCCGGATGGACCAACGCACCCGCGAACGGCTGCCGGTGCTGCCCGCGCTGGTCTCCTGGGTGAACGCCGAACGCGCCCGCACCGGCGAACTGCTCGCCGCCGCCGAGGCCACCCGGCCCGGCGAGCCGTTCACCGCCGCCGGGGAGACGCTGCGCCGCACGGTCATGAAGACCGAGACCACCGGCCGCACTTGGGCCGAACCCGTCGACGGCGGGCGACGTCGGGACCTGACCTTCGACGAACACCGCGGCTTCTGGACCTGGGCGATGGTCGAAGTACTACGCCACACCGGCATCCGAATCGAAGAACTGACCGAACTGAGCCACCACAGCCTGATCCAATACCGGCTGCCGGACACCGGCCAACTGATCCCGTTGCTGCAGATCACCCCATCCAAGACCGACGCCGAACGGCTGCTGGTCATCTCCCCCGAACTCGCCGACGTGCTCTCGACCATCGTCGCCCGGATCCGCGCCGGAGGACCACGCGTGCCGCTGGTGGTCTCCTACGACAAGAACGAACGCGTCTACAA
>DATMCA010000699.1:0-4939 GCA_035559015.1 Umezawaea sp.
AAGCTGCCCGCCACGCTCGTCTTCGACTACCCGACCCCGCTCGTCCTCGTGGACCTGCTGCGCACCGAACTCCTGGGTGACGCGGCGGAAACCGAGGTGCGCCAAGCGCTCGCCAGACTCTCGCTGGACCGGCTGCGCGACGCGGGTCTGCTCGACGCCCTGCTGCGGCTGGTGAGTGGTGAGGCCGAACCGGTCGCCGCCGACGACGGGGACTCGGTCGACGACATGGACGTCGACGACCTCGTCTCGATGGCCCTCGACAGCAGCAACTCCTGATCAGCCCCGAAGTGCGGAGCACATGATGACCTCCAACGAAAAAGTCGTCGCGGCGCTGCGGGCGTCCCTGAAGGAGACCGAGCGGCTGCGGAAGCAGAACCAGCAGCTCACGTCCGCCTCCCGTGAACCGATCGCGATCGTGTCGATGAGCTGCCGCTACCCCGGTGGGGTCAGCTCGCCGGAAGACCTGTGGCGCCTGGTGTCCACCGGCGGCGACGCGGTCGCGGGCCTGCCCGCCGACCGCGGCTGGGGCGACGACCTCACGTTCGGCGTGGCCGCGGGCGGGTTCCTCTACGACGCGGGCGAGTTCGACCCGGCGTTCTTCGGGATCTCGCCCCGCGAGGCCCTGGCGATGGACCCGCAGCAGCGGCTGCTGCTCGAAACCTCGTGGGAGGTCATGGAACGGGCGGGCATCGACCCGCGTTCCCTGAAGGGCAGCCAGACCGGCGTGTTCGTCGGCGGCAGCGCCACCGGCTACGGCTCCGGCCTGGACGAGGTGCCCGAGGGCCTGGAAGGCCACCTGCTGACCGGCAACACGCCCAGCGTGTTCTCCGGCCGCGTCGCCTACACGTTCGGCTTCGAGGGCCCGGCCGTCACCATCGACACCGCGTGCTCCTCCTCGCTGGTCGCGATCCACCTGGCCGCCCAAGCCCTGCGCAACGGCGAGTGCACGCTCGCCCTCGCCGGTGGTGTCATGGTCATGGCCAACGCTGCGGTGTTCTCCGAGTTCGACAAGCAGGGCGGCCTGTCCCCGGACGGGCGCTGCAAGGCGTTCTCCTCCACCGCCGACGGCACGGGCTGGGCCGAGGGCGCGGGCATCCTGCTGCTGGAGAAGCTGTCCGACGCCCAGCGCAACGGCCACCAGATCCTCGCCGTGGTCAAGGGTTCCGCGATCAACCAGGACGGTGCCTCGAACGGCCTCACCGCCCCCAACGGCCCGGCTCAGCGCCGGGTCATCAAGGCCGCGCTGAGCAGCGCGAAGCTCTCACCGTCCGATGTGGACGTGGTGGAGGCGCACGGCACCGGGACCCGGCTCGGCGACCCGATCGAGGCGGGCGCGCTGCTCGCCACCTACGGCCAGGACCGCGAACGCCCGCTGCTGCTGGGCTCGTTCAAGTCCAACATCGGCCACTCGCAGGCCGCCGCGGGTGTCGGTGGCGTGATCAAGATGGTCATGGCCATCCGCAACGGCATCGCGCCGCGCACCCTGCACGTGGAGGAGCCGACCTCGCAGGTCGACTGGTCCGCCGGGGCCATCCAGCTCCTGACCGACGAGCAGGCCTGGCCCGAGACCGGCAAGCCGCGCCGGGCCGCCGTGTCGTCGTTCGGCGTGAGCGGTACTAACGCGCACACGATCATCGAGCAGGCGCCAGAGGCGTCCGACGACGAGCGCTCGGTGCCGTTCATCGCGGGTGGGCTGGTGCCGTGGGTGCTGTCCGGGCGGGGCGAGCAGGCGCTGCGCGCGCAGGCCGACCGGCTGCGGACGTTCGACCTGGCTGACTCCGTCGATGTGGCGTTCTCGCTGGCCACGACCCGTGCCGCGTTCGACCACCGAGCCGTGGTGCTCGGCACCACACCCGAGGAACTGCGTCGAGGCGTGGACGCGTTGGCCGCCGGTGAGCGGGCCGAGAACGTCGTGTCCGGGCGGATGGTCGACGGTCGCACGGCCATCGTGTTCACCGGTCAGGGCTCGCAGCGGGCCGGGATGGGGCGTGAGCTGCACGCGGCGTTCCCGGTGTACGCCGCCGCGTTCGACGAGATCGCCGCGCTGGTGGACGTCCAGCTCGACGACCAGGACCTGTTGGACCGCACCGAGTTCACCCAGCCGACGCTGTTCGCGCTGGAGGTGGCGCTGTACCGGCTGGTCGAGTCGTGGGGCGTCAAGCCCGACTTCGTGACCGGCCACTCGATCGGCGAGATCGCCGCCGCGCACGTGTCCGGGGTGCTGTCGCTGGAAGACGCCACGAAGCTCGTGGCGGCTCGCGGCAAGCTCATGCAGGCACTGCCCGCCGGTGGCGCGATGGTCGCTCTCCAGGCCACCGAAGAGGAAGTCACACCCCACCTCACCGATCAGGTTTCGCTCGCCGCTGTCAACGGGCCGTCGTCGGTCGTCGTGGCCGGTGACGAAGCCGGCGTGCTGGCGGTCGTGGAGGCGTTCAGCGGGCGGAAGTCGAAGCGGCTGGCCGTGTCGCACGCGTTCCACTCGCCGCTGATGGACCCGATGCTGGACGAGTTCCGGGCGGTGGTCTCGAAGCTCACGTTCAACCAGCCGCAGATCCCGGTGCTGGGCGAGGTGACGGACCCGGAGTACTGGGTGCGGCACGTGCGCGGCACGGTCCGGTTCGCGGACGCCGTGACGACCCTCGAAGCCGAGGGCGTGCGGACGTTCCTGGAGCTGGGCCCGGACGGCGTGCTGACCGCGATGGGCCAGGAGTCCGTCACCGAGGCCGTGCTGGTCCCCGGCCTGCGCAAGGGGCGTCCCGAGGTCGCGACGCTGCTGCGTGCGGTGGCCGAACTCCACGTCCGGGGCGTTCGGGTTGACTGGACAACCCTGATCGAGGGCGCTCGCCCGGTGCCGCTGCCGACCTACGCGTTCCAGCGCGAGCACTTCTGGCTGGAGATGTCCCCGATCCGCGCGCTCTCCGCGAGCGGCGAGGTGGACGCGGAGTTCTGGGCCGCCGTCGACACGGGTGACCTGGGCTCGCTGGACGACCTCGACCTGGGCGCGGACGCCGTCGCCGCGCTGGCGAAGTGGCGGCGGGCGCGCAAGGAGAGCAGCACGGTCGACGCGTGGCGGTACCGCGTCTCGTGGCTGCCGCTGACCGACCTGGGCGCCGCCGCGGCGACCGGTCGCTGGCTGGTGCTGGGCGGGGGCCACGACGACGTCGTGGACGGCCTCGCCGGGCGCGGCCTCGAAATCGTCCGGGTCGCGTGCGATCCGGGAACCGACCGCGAGACCCTGGCCGCCGCCCTCGGCGGTGTCGGCCGGGTCGACGGTGTGCTGTCGCTGGTGGCGCTGGACGCGCCGTCGTCGGCCACCGTCGTCGTGGTCCAGGCGTTGGGCGACGCGGAGATCGCGGCCCCGCTGTGGATCGCGACCCGCGGCGCGGTGTCGACCGGCCGATCCGACGGCGTGGTCGTGCCGACGCAGACCCAGGTGTGGGGCGTCGGGTACGTGGTGGGTCTTGAGCACGGCGACCGCTATGGCGGCGTGGTCGACCTGCCGGAAGTCATGGACAAGCGGGCGGCGGACCGCCTCGTGGCCGTGCTGGCCGGAACCGGTGGCGAGGACCAAGTCGCCATCCGCGCGTCCGGCGTCTTCGGCCGCAGGCTGGTGCACGCCCCTCTCAACACGGAGGAGACGCAGTGGAAGCCGAACGGCACGATTATCGTCACTGGTGGTACTGGAGCGCTGGGTGGACGTGTTTCTCGCTGGCTGGCTACTTCTGGATGTGAGCACGTCGTCCTGACCAGCCGTCGTGGTCCGGCGGCGCCCGGCGCGGCCGAGCTGACCGCGGAGCTGGAGGCGTTGGGCGCCCGCGTGTCGATCGTCGCGTGCGACGTGGCCGACCGCGACGCGGTGGCCGCGCTGCTGGCGGAGTACCCGCCGAACGGCGTCGTGCACGCGGCCGGTCTGGACTACCTGGAAGCGATCGAGACCCACGGCGTCGAGAAGTTCGACGAGGTGCTGGCCGCCAAGGTCGACGGCGCGGCGCACCTGGACGAATTGCTGGCCGACGCGGATCTGGACGCCTTCGTGGTGTTCTCGTCCATCGCGGGCACCTGGGGCAGTGGCGGGCAGGCCGCGTACTCCGCGGCCAGCGCGTACCTCGACGGCCTGGCGGAGTCCCGCCGCGCCAGGGGACTCGTGGCCACGTCGGTGTCCTGGGGCCCGTGGGCCGAGAGCGGCATGGCGACGGTCGGCGAGACCGAGGAGCACCTGCGCAAGCGCGGTCTCACGTCGATGTCGCCGGAACTCACGCTCAGCGCGTTGGAGAAGGCGATCCGGTCCGGCGAGCCGACCGTGACCGTGGTCGACATGGACTGGTCCAAGTTCACCGTCGCGTTCACCATGGCGCGGCCGAGCCCGTTCATCGGCGACCTGCCGGAGGTGCGGGCCGCGCTGGAGTCGATGGAGACCGCGGCCCCGACCGGCGAGTCCGAGCTGGTGCGCAAGCTGGCCGGGCTCGGCAAGTCCGAGCAGCGCCATGCAGTGGTGGAACTGGTGCGCGAGCACACCGCCGCCGTGCTGGCCTACTCGTCGGTCGACGCGATCGAGACCGGCCGGGCGTTCCGGGAACTGGGCTTCGACTCGCTGACCGCCGTGGACCTGCGCAACCGGCTCACCGCCGACACCGGCCTGCGGCTCCCCGCGACCCTGGTGTTCGACTACCCGAACGCCGGCGTGCTCGCGGACTTCCTGCACGCCGAACTCGCGGGCACGCAGGCGGAGACCGCCCAGGTGATCACGTCTTCCCACACCGACGAGCCCATCGCCATCGTCGCGATGAGCTGCCGCTACGCCGGTGGCGTGGCGTCGCCGGAAGACCTGTGGCGACTGGTGTTCGAGGGCACGGACGCGGTGTCGGCCATGCCGACCGACCGCGGCTGGGACCTCGACGCGCTGTACGACCCGGACCCCACCCGCCAGGGCACGTCCTAC
>DATMCA010000700.1:0-4932 GCA_035559015.1 Umezawaea sp.
GGAAGGTTGGTAGGCCGCTGTTGGTGAGGCCTGCGGTGAGTAGGCCGAGGCCGCCGGTGGTGGCCATGGTGAGGCCTGCTTTGAGGAGGGTTCTGGGCATGAGGCGGCCTGTCAGCCAGGTGTTGAGGAGGCCTGCCAGGAGGATGCCCAGGGAGTTGACGCCGAAGACGAGGCTGAATTGCTGAGGACTCAGGCCGAAGACTTTTTGCAGTACGAAAGAGGCGCCTGAGACGTAGGCGAAGAGGCTGCCGAGGGCGAAGGAGGCCGCCAGGGCGTAGCCCAGGAAGTAGCGGTCCTTGAGGAGTTTGCCGAAGGTTTTGAGGGTGCCCTTGAGGTTGGCGGGGACTCGGTTTTCGCTCTTGTGGGTTTCCGGTAGGGCGAAGGCGAGGATGGCCAAGAGGATCGTGCCGATGATGGCGAGCACCAGGAAGGTGCCGCGCCAGCTCGTGAGGCGGAGGATCTGGCCGCCGAGAACCGGGGCGATTACCGGGCCCAGGCCGTTGACCAGCATGAGGAGGCTCATGAACTTGGCCATGGCGAGGCCGGAGAAGAGGTCTCTTGCCACGGCGGTGGCCACCACGAAGCCCGCTGCCACGCCCAGGGCCTGGATGAACCTCAGGCCTGCCAGTGCCAGTGCGGTGGGGGCGATGGCGCAGAGCAGGGAGAACGTGATGTAGGTGGCCAGGCCCACGAGCAGCGGTTTCCTGCGGCCGATGGCGTCGGAGATCGGGCCGGCCAGCAGTTGGCCCAGGGCCAGGCCGATGATGAACGTGGTGAGGCTGAGCTGGATCTGCGGTGCCGCTGTCCCCAGTTCGGTGGCCATGCTGGGGAACGCTGGTAGGTACATGTCGATCGACATGGGGCCCAGGGTGCAGAGGGCTCCCAGTAGGCCCACGAGCTTCAGTCTGGTCGGGCCTGCCTCGGTGGGCGTCATCTTCTCCCCGGCGGAAGTGTGCGGTGGCGTCACCAGTGGCAACGCCACCGCGGCGGGTTTTTAGTCCTGCGCGAGCAGAGCGCGGGCCGCGCGGAGTTCCCGCGGCATGTTCCAGCCGAGGACACCCACCAGGTCACCGTCGTGGTGGTAGTGGGCGATGAACTTGCGACCGGCGGGGTCACCCTGGGCCACGGTCATCGTCGAACCGGGCGGGAAGATGCCGTACGCCTGGATCCGGGCGTCGTACTGGTCGGTCCAGAAGTACGGGATCGGCGTGAACGGCTTCGGGTCGCCGACGATGTTCTTGGCCACGGCCATCGCCTGCTCGGTGGCGTTCATCCGGTGCTCGACGCGCATGTCGGTCTTGAAGCGCTCGTTGTGCCACCGGGCCACGTCGCCCGCGGCGTAGACGTTCGGGGCGGCCCGGCAGGTGGAGTCGCAGAGGACCCCGTCGCGCAGCGGGACGCCGCTCGACGCCAGCCAGTCGGTTGACGGCGTGGAGCCGATGGCCACCAGGACCACGTCGGCGTCGACGGTGGTGCCGTCGGCGAGTTCCACGCCGGTGACGTCGGTGTCACCGAGCAGCCGGTTCACGCCCACGCCGGTCTGCACCGCGACGCCGTGGTCCCGGTGCAGGTCGCCGACCCAGCCGCCCAGCTCGTCGCCGAACTGGCGGGCCAGGGGCACCGGCGCGAGGTCGATCAGGGTGACGTCCAGCCCGAGCGTGCGAGCCGCTGCCGCCGCCTCCGAGCCGAGGAACCCCGCGCCCACCACGGCCACCGAGGCGGCCCTGGCCAGCGCCGCCCGCAGCGCCAGGGTGTCGTCCAACGTGCGGAGGACGTGGACGCCGCGCAGCTCGTGACCCTGCCGGAGCTTGAGCGGGCGGACGCCGGTGGCGATGACCAGGCGGTCGTAGGGCACGTGGTCGCCGCCTGCCAGCGCGACCGACCTCGACTCCAGGTCGACGCCGGTGGCCGTCGCGCCCAACCGCAGGCCGACGTCCAAGCGCTGGTAGGTGGCGTCGTCGCGGAACGCCGTGCGCTCCGGTTCCCACGTCCCCAGCAGCACCTGCTTGGACAGCGGCGGGCGGTCGTACGGGAGGTGCAGCTCGTCGCCGATGAGGGTGATGAGGCCGTCGAAGCCCTCGCGGCGCAGGGACTCCGCCGTGGTCAGCCCCGCCGCCGAGGCTCCCACCACGACGACGCGTCGGATGTCCGGCATCACTCGGCCAGGTGGATGACGAGCGCGGGGCACAGCACCGCGGCCTCGCGCGTCGCGTCGTGCAGGTGGGGAGCGGGCGTCTCGTCCAGCAGCACCACGATCCCGTCCTCGTCGCGCTGGTCGAAGACGTCGGGGGCGGCGAGGACGCACTGGCCCGCGCCGACGCAGCCGTCTTCGTCGATGCTCACGCGCATGGGGTGTTCTCCTTGAAGAGGTGGGGCTGGATCACCAGGTGACGGGGAGCGAGCGGACGCCGTAGACGAGGGTGTTGTCCTTGAACTTCAAGTCCTCGAACGGGGTGTTCAGGCGCAGGGTCGGGATGCGGGTGAACAGCGTGCTGAACACCTGCTGGAGCTCGACCCGCGCGAGCTGCTGGCCCAGGCACTGGTGGGCGCCGTAGCCGAACGCGAGGTGCGCGGACGCCTTGCGGTGGACGTCGAGCTGGTCGGCGTTCGGGAAGACGGCGGTGTCGCGGTTGCCGGACGCCAGCGACGTGACGAGCCACTCGCCCGCGCGCAGCGTCTCCTCGCCGAGCGGGATGTCCTCGGTGATGGCCCGGAACAGGCCGAACTGCACCACGGACAGGTACCGCAGCATCTCCTCGACGGCCGCGGGCACCAGGTCGGGGTTCGCGCGCAGCTCGGCGAGCTGGTCGGGGTTGCGGAGCAGCGCCACGGTGCTCAACGTGATCATGTTCGCGGTCGTCTCGTGCCCCGCGACCAGCAGTGACAGGCCGAGGACGACCAGCTCTTCGACGCTCAGCGGCTGGCCGGAGTCCTGGGCGCGTTTGATGAGCCGGGAGATCAGGTCGTCGGTGGGGTTCTGCATCTTGTCGACGACGAGCTGCGCGACGAACCCCTGGATCTCGGCGTTGGCCTGGATCGCGACGTCCGGGTCGACGTCGACCGAGGTCAGGATGCCGCTCTGCTGCTGGAACCGGTCGCGCTGCTCGTAGGGAACGCCGAGCAGCTCGCAGATCACCAGCGACGGGATCGGCAGGGCGAAGTCGCGGACCAGGTCGACGGGCTCGGTGCTCGCGAGCATCGCGTCGATGTGGTCGTCGATCAGCTTCTGGATGTACGGGCGCAGGGCCTGGATGCGCTTGACGGTGAACTCGGACGTCAGCAGCCTGCGCAGGCGGGAGTGGGCCTCGCCGTCGCTCTGGATGATCGAGCCGGGGTTCATCGGCGTGGTGAAGTCGGCCTGCGGGTTGGCGTGGCCCATGACGGGCACGGCGGAGCTGAGGCCGGGGCTGTTGAGCACCACGC
Organism: Umezawaea sp.; assembly: GCA_035559015.1. Taxonomy (GTDB): domain Bacteria; phylum Actinomycetota; class Actinomycetes; order Mycobacteriales; family Pseudonocardiaceae; genus Umezawaea. Next base: position 3,424 of record DATMCA010000700.1, read on the forward strand.
GGACGTCGTCGTACCTGGTCACGAGCCAGGCGTCGATGCCCGCCGGGCAGGAGACGCGGGCGATGGGCTCCTTCTCGCGGAACTCCTGGTAGCCCACCGCGGGGTCGAACGGGCAGTCCTTCGACCGTTCCGTCGGGAACGATCCGGTGCTCGGTTTGCTCAGTGCCTCGGTCATGGCGTACCCCTCGTGGTGGAAAAATTCGTGGCAGTATCTGCCACGATGTCCACACTGCCAGTGATGGAGAGGTCACGGCAAGTGGCTGACGTCACGTACCGGGAACGCGCTGGTGGCGGTGCTAGCCTCCCTTCGGTTGTCCGACCCGAGGAGGTGGGCATGGGGATCCGAGAGCTGAAGATGGCCCGGACGCGCCGGCTGATCTCGGACAAGGCGTTCGAGTTGTTCACCTGCAACGGCTACCAGCGGACCACGATCGAGCAGATCGCGGCCGCGGCCGAGGTCGGCCCGCGGACCCTCTACCGCTACTTCCCGACGAAGGAGACGCTCGTCGTCGAGTTCGTCCGGTCGAGCCTCTTCGACGCGCTGGAAGTCCTGCGCTCCCAACCGTCCGCGCCGCTGCCGGTGGCGCTGAACACGGTCATCGGCACGGTCCTCGACGTCATGGCGACCGACCCGGCGCGCGTGCTCGCCGTCTACGAGATCTCCGGGCCGAACGGCTCGGTGCGGGCGCAACTGGGTGACGTGCTGTGGAGTTGGCGCGACGCCCTGGCGGGAGAGGTCGCCCAGCGGCTCGACGACCCCTCCGACCACGTCACCGCCCAGCTCACGGCGGCGTTCGCCATCAACATCATCGAGGTCGTCGTGCGGTCCTGGGTGAACAGCGGCGGCACGGCGGACATGCGCAGCCTCGCCGACCAGACCATGACCCTGTTGCGGGACGGGAAGATCCCGCTGCCGACACCGGGTCGCGCGTAGCCCTCAAGCCCACTTGCCGCCTGCCCGGTCGCGGTAGAGGTCCCGCAGGGTCGCGACCTCGGCGCCGTGGTGGATGACCTCGCGGTTGACGTGCAGCACGAGCGTGGCGAACGGGTGGGCGTGGTACGGGCCCTCCGCGGGACCGCACGACCGGGCGAGGCCTTCGCCGTCCAGCGCCGAGACCCCCTTGTGCCACAAGGCGTACGCCTCCTGGAGGTAGTCGAGTCCGGCCTGCGCGGTGCCCGGCCAGCGCACCGCGTCCAGGTCGAACCCGTCGCCGAAGTGGTTGAGGGCCCGTGCTTCCAGCACGACCGAGGCGATGTGCGAGATCCGCCAGGCGATCGTGGTGAACGGCGGTGGCACGGGCTGCGGGCTCGCCCAGTCGATCGTGAACGCGCCCTCGCCGTTCGGGCGCACGCTCCAGCACCCCTCGACCGGCTCCCAGAGGTACTCCTCGTCGGTGAGCCCTTCCAGGCGCGGTATCAGCTGCCGGTGCCAGTGGAAGTCGAGTTGCTCGGTCAGCTCCTTGGTCCAGTTCAGGTCCATGCGACGACCGTAGGACGTATCGCGGACAA
>DATMCA010000701.1:0-9760 GCA_035559015.1 Umezawaea sp.
CCGAACTCGTTGACGGGGCCGGTGAAGCGGACGTCGTCCACCTGGAGGAGCTGGCCCTCGCGGGACTCCAGGAAGTCGAGCGCGTACTTCGCCGGGTCGAGCGGGACGGTCTCGATGGTCGCGCCGCCCGCGTCCGGGGCGTAGGCCTCGGGGATGGAGGTCGCGGTGATGACCTCGGGGGCCGGGACCGGGTTGCCCTGCGAGACCACGGAGATCTTCGTGGGCGTGGCGATCTCGGTCAGCGTCTGGTTGGTGCCGGTGTCGCCGCCGGGCCGGTACTCGGCCACGGTGCCGCTGACCAGGACCGAGTCGCCGGGCACGACGGTGAACGGGACGGCGTTGGTGTAGACGAAGATGCCCTCGCTGGTGCGGACGTCGGCGTCGGCCTGGGCGTCCTGGATCCAGAACCCGCGGTCGCCGGACGTGCGGGTGCCGGTGACGATGCCGGGCACGCCCACGACCTGCTGGCCGACGAGCGCCGACACCCGGCCGGAGCCCTGGATGTCGTGGATCCGCTTGTCGCCGGGCACGGGGTCGGGATCGGGGTCCGGGTCGGGGTTGCCGCCGCCGGGCGTCTGGCCCTTGCTGTTGACCGGGGTCGGCGCGCCGACGGTGAAGTCGGCGGCGTTGTCGTCGGTGTCGGGCAGCGCCGCGCCGCGGGCGGCGGACGTCGTGTTGGCGAGGTTGCCGGTGGGCGTCCCCTCGCGGACGACGGTCGCGGTGCCGTAGCCGACCAGGTCCTTCACGGTCGGGTCGGCCGCGCAGGCCGCGGCGGTCTTGCAGGTCAGAGCGGTGGTGCCGGAGACGAGGGCGATCGTGCCGCCGGTGCCGGACATGGCGATCGTGCCGGTGGCGTCGGTCGTCGGCAGCTCGACCGTGCCGCCGGTGCCCTTCGCCTCGCCGACCAGGAAGCGCCCGCCCGCGGCGATCGAGCCTGCCAGCGGGGTGGTCTGCCACGTGCTGGACGCGCTGGCGCTCGCGGGCAGGTACTGCACGCTCCAGCCGTCGACGGCGACCGCCGCCGCGCCCTTGTTGGCCAGCTCGACGAAGTCCTGGGTGAGCGTCGCGCCGGAGTTGCCCCCGCCGCCGTACACCTCGGCGATGAGAGCGTCGGGGCTCGGCGCGGCGATCGCGGTCACCGGCAGCGCCACGGCCAGCGTCACGGCGGTGGCGGCTGTGACCGCCAGTCCGACGCGGGGCAGTGATGATCTCAAAACTTCCTCCGGATGTTGGCGGGTCCGCGAATCCTCCCCGTATCGAGTGAACGAAGGAAGGCTTAGTTACTAACGGTTAACCCGCCCATCGCGAGGTTGACATCTCCCGTAACGAACGGCGCCCAGGCGTGGATAGGTAGGGTCGGCTCACGCTTCGCGGTCCTCTCTGCAACCAAAAGGTGACAGGATCACTCGAACGTGTGTTCGAAGATGCGCTAGGCTGATCACGAGGGTGCGAGCCGGTGGCCCTCCCAGCGCCGGCACCACACAGCGGATCAAGGACGAGGCGCTCGCGACCTGACGAGGTGGCGAGCGCCTCGTGCTGTGTCCGCCCCTGGCGGATCCCACTGGACCCCGCGGCCCGATGGCGAGAACATCGGAGCGGGGGGAGCCATGTTCTTCAGCGAGCAGTACTACGCCGACCCGTACCCGGTCCTGGCGAGGTCCCGGGCCGAGGCACCGGTCCGGAGGATCACCGACCAGGGCGGCCGGGCGGTGTGGATCGTCACCGGCTACGCCGAGGCCAGGGCCGCCCTGGCCGACCCGCGCCTGCGCAAGCGCTTCACCCCGGTCGACGAGCCGCCCATGTTCCACGTGCTCAACAGCGACGGGGCCGACCACACCCGGCTGCGCAAACCGCTGACCAGGACGTTCACCGCCCGCCGGGTCGAGCGGCTGCGGCCCCGGATCGAGGCGATCACCGCCGACCTGCTCGACCCGTTGGTGGGCGAGGTCGACCTGGTCGCCGCCTTCGCGCTGCCCCTGCCGTTCCAGGTGGTCTGCGAACTCCTGGGCGTCCCGCCGTCGGACCGCGACGAGCTGGCGGCGTGGGGCGCCGTGCTCTCGACCGAGAGCCACGACGACGACTTCGACGCCGCCGGCCTGGCCATGACCACCTACTTCGGTGAACTGGTCGTGGCCGAACGCACCGCCCGGACCGACGGCCTGCTGGGCGCGCTCGTCGACTCGGGGCTGACCGACGTCGAACTGGTGTCCACCGCCCTGCTCGTCCTGACCGCGGGCTACGAGACGACCGTCAACCTCATCTCCACCGGCGTCCTCACACTGCTGCGGAACCCCGATGTGCTGGCGGCGCTGCGCGCGGACCGCTCCCGGTTACCGGCCACCGTCGAGGAGTTCCTCCGCCACGACGGCCCGCTCATCACCGCCACCCCGCGCTACACGACCGTCGGCCCGGTGGAACTCGGCGGCGTCACCATCCCCGAACGCCAGGTCGTGCTGGTCGCCTTGGCGGGCGCCGACCGCGACCCCGCCCGCTACCCCGACCCGGACCGCTTCGACCCGACCAGACCACCGAGCCACCTGGCCTTCGGCCACGGCCCCCACTTCTGCCTCGGCGCCCCGCTAGCCCGCCTGGAGGCCGAGGTCGCCTTCACCGCCCTGCTCGACCGCTACCCGACGTGGGAGTTGACCACCGACGCCCTCACCTACCAGCGCTCACCGCTGTTCCGGGGCCTCACGTCGTTACCGGTGAGGTTGGAGCGGTGACCGCGGTCGAGCACGTCCGGCCCGGAACTACTCCGAGCCGGGCCACGGGATTCTGAACACCCGTTCGGCGGTCAGCAGTTGGTCGTTCAGCAGGCCCTGGTCGTGCCTGCGCCGTTGGAGCAGCTTCATGGCGTCCGGTGGACCGGACTCCGGACCGGTCGGTTCCGGAGCCGCGGGCCCGGCCTCCGGTCCCGGATCGGTCGGCGGATCCGACCGCGGCCCGTCCATCGCCGTCAGCTCGGCTCCGCCGGGCAGGTCGGGCGAGATCTCGTCGAGCCGCGCGCTCATCTCCACGAGGAAGCGCCCGAGGTCTTCGCGCGCCGCGTCGTGCAGGTCCTTCAGCCGCACCCGCTCGGCGCGGTCGTCCTGGCAGTCCGCCCAGAGGTGCTTCAACTCGTGGACGAAGTTGTTGTAGCCGCTCACCCTCGCGCTGACCGCGAGGTGGATGTCGAAAGCGGCTCTCCAACTCGTCACCAACCGGTTCTGCCCACCCAGGAAGTGCTCGTGAGCCGGACCGGCCCAGTAGACGGGCCGGAGACCGGGCAGTCGAAAGTCACCGTCGGCCAGGGGTTCGCGCCGTGCGGAGTTGTTCTCGGTGAAGTTGTTCGTCCAACTCGGGTTGCCGGGCGGCCTGGTCGGATCTCCCGAGTCGTCAGCCTGCTGCTCGACCAAGCCGATCACCGCCTCCAGGGGCGACCGCCTCCGAGTTCCGGAGGTGGCCCTCGGCGGCCTTCTCCATGTCGCGGTAGTGCGCGGCGGTCTCCAGCAGCAACGCCCCTATGCGTTCGGAACCTCCGCACAACCGGTCGACAGCACCGCGCAAACCGCGCTCGTAGACCTCCACGGCGTCGCGCAACGGGTCGTCCGCGGGCCAACGGCCCGTGTCGACGTCGTACTTCCAGCAGTTGTGGCCACTCACGTCGTCCGCCAGTTCGCGGTATTTCCGCGCCAACGCCTCGATCTCGTCCACGTCAACCGAAAAACCGCTCTCCACCACGTCAAACCCCTTGCTTCAACGGTTGGCGCCCGCGTTGCGCGACTTCCGCGGGCGTCCAGAGGTGCCAGGCCCCGTCGCCGACGACGGGGTCCACCGCGATACCGACGCCCGGATGTGCTCCCAGCACCGCCAGCACTTCACGCCCTTTCTTCACCAGCCGTCGACCACTTGACGTCCTGCCGGTGAGACGCAGGTATTCGTCGAGGAGTTCCGGTTCGGTGAACGCGCAGAAGTACTCACCGAGGTCGGGGAACCGCACCGTCTCCACGCAGCCCTCCGCATTGATTTCGAAGTACAGGTCGAACTGCGGGAACGCCTCGTCGAGCGCGTGGGTTCGCGCGCTGCCGCTGTCCCTCAGCAATCGGTGGACTCCTACGGAAACGGTCTTCTCGACCACACCGCGCCCGCCGCGCGCGAACGCCTCTTCGAGCCGGACCAGTTCCTCGACCTCCTCGACCGGGGCTTCCACCGGTGACGAGTTCCAGTGGTCCACGACCTCCAGCACGAGGGGGAAGAGGAGCTTGTTGGTGCAGTTCCACTTCCAGCCGACTTCCTGTTCCCGCTCCTCGGCCAGTCGCTTGAGGCGGTCCTGCCCCTTCAGCCCGTTGAGCACGACGTCGCGGGGGAGGTTGTACCCGTAGCGGAGCACCTCCCGGTCCCGCAGGTCCTTCGCGACACTCCCGATGGCGTTCTCGACCTGCCACAGCACCTTGGCGAGAACAACGGAAGCCGCGTCGTCGCGATTGATGAACAGCTTTCCCGCGAGTCGACCGGTTCGAACTTCGACCAAACGCGGCGCGCGTACGCCCAGCCCCTTGTGCAGCGACAAACCAGTGCGGATCGACACCTGGAACTCCTGGACTTGACGCGTGAACGGAGGACGGGATTGAGGATCGTAGCCGAGCTTCGACTCATCGCCGAACACCATTCTCCCGACTCGCCGCTATTCCACCCCAATAAGACTAAAACGGAACTTCGAGGTTTCGGTTTTTTCGCGGCACACCACGACCTCTACCGGCAGACTTGCCGCAAATTTGCGCTCCCGAGCAAGCGACGGGCGGCAATTTCGCCGCATCCGCCCAGCCGCAAATTTGCCGAATGAATTCCGGATAAAATTTCCGAGCTTTTTGCGGGGTGAGACTTTGACAATGCTCCGAAGCGTCAGTTTGACTAATTCCAGAAAGACCCAGCCCACTTGACGAGGAGCACTCGATGTCCACTCCGCAGGACCCCCGCACCTGGGTCGCGCTGGCCTACCGACTGCTCACGAACTGGCGGTCGCTGATGCTGTTCCTGATCGCCCTGGCCGTCGTGGCGGTGATCGCGGGCGCGATGGTGCACCTGTTGCGCATGTCGACGGTCGAGGTCGGTCCCGTGATCTTCCAACGCCAGCCCGCGGTGCCCTCCCCCACGGCGGTCACCGGACCACTCCGGACGACCGGACCGGCCGCTTGAAGTCCGCCGAAGCGGTCTGAACACCGCGTTGACCAGCCATGACGCGAAGAGCCCCGCACCTGGTGAGGTGCGGGGCTCTTCGACTGGCGGTGGCGGTGGGATTTGAACCCACGGAGGCTTTCACCTCACACGCTTTCGAGGCGTGCTCCTTCGGCCGCTCGGACACGCCACCGCTAAGAACAATACAAGACGGCTGTCCGGGGCTGTCGAGAGGGTTACCTGTTGAACTTGTCCTTGAGGCCCGCGACGCCTTCGGCGGTGTTGTCCCGCAGGTCGTGGCCGGTTTCCTTGGCGTGGCCCTCGACCTGGTCGGCCTGGCCCTCGACGCGGAGGGTCTGGTTGCCGGTCTTCTCGCCGACCTTCTCCTTGACCTCACCGATCAGCTGCTGCGCCTTGTCCTTGGCCTTGTCCACGATGCTCATGGCACGGGGTTGCCCCGAACGGCCGTGCGCGAACCGTGCGCAGGGTCACACGGGGCGCTGGTCGGTGAAGAAGTCGGCCAGCAGGGCGGCGCAGTCGGCTTCCAGGACGCCGCCCTGGACCTCCGGCCGGTGGTTGAGCCTGCGGTCGCGGACGACGTCCCAGAGGGAGCCGACGGCGCCGGTGCGGGGTTCCCAGGCGCCGAACACGACCCGGTCGACGCGGGCGAGGACCAGGGCGCCCGCGCACATCGTGCACGGCTCCACGGTCACCGCGAGGGTGCAGCCGGTCAGCCGCCAGCCGTCGCCGTGGACGGCCGCGGCCTCGCGGAGGGCGAGCACCTCGGCGTGCGCGGTCGGGTCGCCGGTCGCTTCGCGGGCGTTGCACGCCGCGGCCAGCTCGGTGCCGTCCGGGCCGAACACGGCCGCGCCGATCGGGACGTCCCCGGTCGCGGTGGCGCGGCGGGCGGCGGCGAGGGCCGCGCGCACCATGGCCTCGGGGGTCGGGGTCACGCCTGGATCTTGTCGAGCAGCTTCGTGAACTCGTCGGCGAAGCCGCAGCGCTGCGCGATCATCTGCAGCTGCTCGTCGGGGTAGAGGTCCACCTCGTCCACGACGATCTGCATCTCGTGCTTCGGCATCCCGAGGTCGGCGAGGACGCCGAGGTCGCCCTCCGGCCACAGCTCCTCGTCCTCCTCGTCCGGCGGGTCGACGCGCAGGAGGTCGAGGACGTCCGCGGCGATGTCGTAGTCGAGGGCCGCCGCCGCGTCGGACAGCAGCAGTGACACCCCGCCCGGCACCGGTCGAAGGATGATGAAGAACTCGTCGTCGACGGCCAGCAGACCGAAGGCCGCACCGGTCGATCGGAGTTGGCGCAGCTCCGTGATAGCCGCGTCCAGTTCGGACAGCGCGGAGCTGTCCATCGTGCTGCACCGCCAACGGCCGTCCTCCCGGACGACCGCGACGGCGAAGCCGTTGACCGGCTCCTGCTCTGCCATGAGCACACCGTAGGGGGCAGCCGCCCCACCCGGTAGCACGGGGCCTCCGGGAGCAGCGCCGAGGGCCCGTCCGATGTCAGTATCGACCCATGAGCCCAACTCTGGATCCCCGCTTCGCCGGACTGCTCGACGCGGCACGGGCCGTGCAGCCGCGGACCGTCGCGCTGCGCAGGCAGGTGCACCGCCACCCCGAGCAGGGCCTCGACCTGCCCGTGACCCAGGCGGCCGTCCTGGCGGCGTTGGCCGACCTCCCCCTGAAGATCACCAAGGGCGAGCGGTCCAGCGCCGTGGTGGCCGTGCTGGAGGGCGGGAAACCCGGTCCCACGGTGCTGCTGCGCGGTGACATGGACGCCCTGCCGCTCCAGGAGGACACGGGGCTCGACTACGCGTCCGAAGTGGACGGCACGATGCACGCGTGCGGCCACGACACGCACGTCGCCATGCTCGCGTCGGCGGCGCGGCTGCTGTGCGAGCGGCGGGCGGAGCTGGCGGGCCAGGTCGTGTTCATGTTCCAGCCGGGCGAGGAGGGCCAGCACGGCGCGCGCTACATGCTGGAGGAGGGGCTGCTGGACGCGGCCGGTCCGCGGGTGGAGAAGGCGTTGGCCATCCACATCACGTCGACGCTGCGGTCCGGTGTCATCACCTGCCGTCCCGGCCCGATCATGGCCTCCGCCGACACGTTCCACGTGACCGTCACGGGTCGCGGCGGCCACGGCGGCATGCCGCACGACGCGATCGACCCCGTCCCGCCGACCGCCGCGATGGTCGGCGCCCTCCAGACGATGGTGGCCCGGCGGATCAGCGTGCACGAGCCCGCCGTCGTCACGATCGCCCACCTGGTCGCGGGCACCACCACCAACATCATCCCCGAGACCGCGTTGCTGGAGGGCACCGTCCGGACGCTCTCCGAGGCCACGCGAACGCTGGTGCACAAGGAGATCCGCCAGGTCTGCGAGCACGTCGCCGCCGCGCATGGGTGCACCGCCGAGGTGGAGATCATCCCCGGCTACCCGGTCACGGTGAACGACGACACCGTCGGCCCGCACGTCCTGGACCTGGCCGCCGCGGCCGTCGGGGCCTCCTGGTCCGAGCCCATGCTCGACCCGCTGATGGGCGCGGAGGACTTCTCGTACGTGCTGGAGCAGGTGCCCGGCGCCATGGCGTTCCTCGGCGCCTGCCCGCCCGACGTGGACCTCGCGGTCGCCGAGGCCAACCACTCCAACCGGGTCCTGTTCGACGACGCGGCCATGGAGCACGGCGTGGTCCTCTACACCGCGTTCGCGTTGGACGCGCTGGGCTGAGTGGTGAGCGGCGGCGGTCGACGCCGGCAGGATGTGGCGCGTGCCTGATCTCTGCGTGCTCGGACTGGGGTTGATCGGTGGTTCGGTGCTGCGCGCCGCCACCGCCGCTGGGTGGACCGCGTGGGGTGCCACGGGGTCCGCGGTCGACGCGGACGCTGCCAGAGCCGACGGCTTCGACGTCGCGGCGGACCTGGACGAGGCGCTGCGGCGGGCCGCGGCGGTCGACGCCCTGGTGGTGCTGGCCGTCCCGCTGCCCGCCGTCGACGAGGTCCTGCGGCGCGTCTCCGCCGTCGCCCCCACGGCGAAGCTGACCGACGTCGTGAGCGTCAAGGGGCCCGTCGACGACGCCGTCCGCAGGCTGGTCCCGGCCGCCCGGTTCGTGGGCGGGCACCCGATGGCGGGCACCTCCACCTCCGGGTGGGCCGCCGGTTCCGGTTCGCTGTTCGAGGGCGCGGCGTGGGTCGTCGCGGTGGAGGACGAGTCGGATCCGGCCGTGCTGCGGGAAGTCGTCGAACTGGCGCTCGCCGCGGGGGCCCACGTGGTCCCGACGAGCGCGGCCGAGCACGACTCGGCGGTCGGGCGGATCTCGCACCTGCCGCACGTCCTCGCCGCCGTGCTGGCCGCGGTCGGCGCCGACGGCGGCCCTCTCGCGCTGTCGTTGGCGGCGGGGTCGTTCGCCGACGGCACGCGCGTCGCGGGCACCCGGCCGGAGTTGGTGCTGGCGATGTGCGAGGGCAACCGGTCCGCGCTGCTGGACGCCGTGGACGACGCGCTCGGCAGGCTCGGTGCGGCGCGGGGGTCCCTGGCGTCGACGGGCGGGCTGGCCAAGACGGTGGAAGCCGGTCACACGGCCAGGAAAGCGCTTGACGCGCAGCGGGCCGCGGAACGGACCGAGGTGACGATCGACCTCGATTCCGCCGGTGCCCCCGAAGCTCTGCGGGCGCTCGGGGCACGGGGCGGCCGTATCGTTTGGCTTCGGGGCGCGACCGCGGGGGCGCGGACCTCGTAGGGTCGGCGATGTGGAGCATCGCAGGCTGATGGCTGTCGTCGGAGGGCTGGCCGTGCTCGTGGGGGCCGTCGCCGTGCTGCGGACGGAAGCCCCGCCACCGCCGGTGAAGTCGAACGACCCGGTCACGCTCACCCGGTTCGTCGACGACCGGGTCGAGTACCGGGCGGAGGTGCAGGCCCTGGCCGCGCCGTCCGACCTGAAGCTGACGGCGCTGGACATCACCAGCGTCCGCGCCATGTGGACGCCGACGGTCGGCTACGGGTACGAGGTGCGGTGGCTGGACCAGGTGCGGCTGGTGGTGGTGCCGGAGACCGAGGTGACCGGGCTGCCCGCCAACGACGAGATCACCGTCGAGGTGCGGGCGGTCGACGCCGAGGGGCACCGGTCGGCCCCGACGAGCATGAAGGCCGTGCCGCGGCTGCTCTACAACGAGGCCTGGGCCGATCACCTGGTGGCGCCGGTCGACCACTTCGACGGGCAGGCCGCCCTGTCGTCGCACCGGTGGCGGGTGCTCGGCGACGGCGACTGCCTCGGGCTGCGGCCGCTGCCCGGCGTGAAGCGGGTGGAGATCACCTGCGACAACGCCGAGATGCAGTCGAACATGACGCTCGTCCTGACCGAACCGCAGCCGGACAACGACGGCGAGCGCGGCCGCGTGATGCTGACGATGGACGGTCCGGGCCTGGACGCCAACGGCCTCAACCAGGAGGTGTCGATCACGCTCCTGCCGGAGCCGTACGACGACCTGCCGTGGCTGGGCATGTACGACAGCATGACGGCGCCGACGCGGATCCCGCCCGCCGCGATCGTCCTGCACATCAACCCCTTCGGCGCGAGCTTCGACAAGGGCGTGGACGT
>DATMCA010000702.1:0-2269 GCA_035559015.1 Umezawaea sp.
GACCTCGTCGCCCCTGGCGGTCAGCCGACCTCGCTCGCCCCGCCGGTACTTGCCGGTGAGCAGTCCGCCCGCCAGCGGGGAGTACAGCACCACGCCCAAGCCGTGGGCCTGCGCCATCGGCAGCAACTCCCGCTCGGCGGACCGTTCGGCCAGGCTGTACTCCGTCTGCACGCCCACCAGGGGCGCGAGGCCGCGCAGGTCGGCGTGGACCGCGGCGCCGGCGACCCGCCAGGCCGGGAAGTTGGACAGGCCGCCGTGCAGGATCTTGCCCGCGCGGATCAGGTCGTCGAACCCGGCCAGGATCTCGTCGATCGGCGTGACGCCGTCGGGGAAGTGCGGCATGAAGACGTCGACGTGGTCGGTGTCCAGGCGGCGCAGACTCGCCTCGATGGACCGGATCATGACCTTGCGGCTGTTGCCGGTCGTGCCGGGGCGGGGCCGCGCCTGCCTCGTCCCGCTGTACTTGGTGATGACCACGAAATCGTCCCGCTGACGCCCGAGGAGCCCGCCGAGCACGGTTTCCGCCTGCCCGTCCTGGTAGACGTTGGACGTGTCGAACGTGGTGCCGCCCGCGGCGACGAAGGCGTCGAAGATCTGCCGCGAGGCCTCCGGGCCGGCGCCGGTGCTCGACGTGCCGAAGTTCGCCGTCCCGAGCGCGAACTGCGACACGCGCAGTCCGGTCAGACGGCCGAAGGTCTGGTAGCGCATGGCAGCTCCTGGGATCCGGTGCGACGAGGTAGGCTTCGACCGTAGCAAATAAAACGAGGGGTCACTCTTTTATGCCTAGGGTCAGCCAAGCCCATCTCGACGCCCGCCGCCAGCAGATCGTGGACGCCGCCCGCTCCCGGTTCGCCAGCCACGGCTTCGCCCACACGTCGATGGCCGACATCGTCGCCGAGTCCGGGCTCTCCAACGGGGCCATCTACCGGTACTTCACCAGCAAGGACGAGATCGTCATCGCGGTCTGCGAGCAGGGCACCGACGCCCTGCCGAAGGCGCTCACCACCGAGGCCGTGGCGGGCTTCCTCGACCACGTCCGCGCCAGGGCACGTGACTCCAACCACGCCCAACTGGTCGCCCAGATCTACGCCGAAGCGGCGGTGTCACCACCACTCGCCGCTGTCGTGCAGCGACAACTCGCCGCCATGCGGGCCGCGATCGCCGAACTGGTGCCCGACCCCCGACGACCGCGGGCCGACCAGATCGCCGAAGCGTTCGTGGCCCTCTGCGCCAGCTACAACCAGCAGTTGGCGATCCGCGGCGACCTGGACCCCGCACCCTTCACCGCGGCGCTGATGGCGATCATCAGGGGCTAGAGCCCAGTGGCCCACGGAATGCCCTCGCGCGAGTCGTCGATCAAAAAGAGCGATCTTTCATTTTACCTGCGCTCGACCGGGTCGCGGCCTGCCCACCAGCCGGCCGCGACAACCCCGACCAGGCACCCGGCCGCGAGGACCGCGCCGAGTTCGAGGGCGGAGCCGCGCGCCTGCGGGTAGCCCGCGGTCCAGCCGAGCACGGGGCCGACGAACGCCAGTCCGGTCAGCACGGCGGTGGCCATGACCACCGCGGCGCGCGAGTTGCGCAGTAACCCGTGGTTCAGCGTGAGACCGACACCGGCTCCCACCAGGCACAGTGCGACCCCCAGCCCGAGTCCGGTCGCCGTCCCGGCGCTCGGGGTGACGAACTCGACCGCGCGAACGACCAGGAAGGCCAGCAGGACGAAGAAGCCGAGGAGGACCAGCACGCCCGTGAACCCGCGTCCGGCACGGGTGCGGGCACCGGCTCGACCTGAGGCCACCGACATCCCGATCAGCAGCGCGAGCAGGGTGATCAGTCCGGCCGTGGTGATGTCGTCCCCGATCCCCCGACCGAATCCGGTGAGCGGCAGCGGGCGGATGGCCAGCCCGGTCGCGGTGTTCACGACCGGCACGCGGCGCCAGGCACCGTCGACTCCGCGCACCGCGAGCCCTTCCACGCCGTTGGCCACGAACACCTCGTGCCCACCGGGGACTTCGCGGACCAGGACGGCCGCACTGGCCACCTGGGTCATGAGGATCCAGACGTCGGGAGGCCCGTGCTGGCGCACGACGAACGGCCACCGCTCGGCGGGCACTTCCCAGGCGGTGTGCCAGGTCCGGCCGGCGTCGGTCGTCTCGTCCACGCCGAGCAGGCGACCGCCGCGCGGCGGCGGCACGTAGCGGTAGAGGTCACCACCACCGCGTACCCGGTAGCAGTGGGCGGCGTCACCGGGCACGCAGGCTTCGACCTG
>DATMCA010000703.1:0-5059 GCA_035559015.1 Umezawaea sp.
CGGAGTTGCTTGAGGGTGGGTGGGGCATCTCCCGTTGGCTCGTCTGGCTGAGCCTCTGGCCCCAGGTCAGCCCAACCCCCCATGCCTAGGTGAGCCCAAGCCCTCGGCCCCAGGTCAGCCCAGCCCTTAGCCAGTCTCGCCCCAGGTGGGCTTGGTGCTCGGTTCTGGTGGTTGGGGTTAGGCCTGGGGTAGGTGGGAGAGGGTGTAGGGCTGTTCTGCGTAGAGGCCGCCTTGGAGGTCGGTGAAGTCGTCCTCGATTCCGTAGGTCTCGGCGATGTCTCGTGGTGTGTAGCCGAGTGTTTTCGAAAGTGTCCAGAAGCGTGGGTGTTGGCTGATACCGCGTACGCCGCCTCGAAGTGCACGTTCGGGGCGGTTAGGGCGGCGTTGATGAAGCCGGTGCAGTCCCTTGGGCTGAGCCAGGTGGAGCGGTGGAGGGGTCCGGATGGGGCTGGTTCGAAGCTGCCTGTGCGCAGGCAGACGACTGAGACGGTGAACTTGTCGGCGTAGAGCTGGCCAAGGCCTCCATGGCTGCCTTGCTGACGCCGTACGGGCCGTCCGGGCGGGGGAGGTCTGTTGGGGAGACCTCCTGCGTCGTTGGGTAGTAGCCGGTCAAGCGGTTGCTGCTGGCCGGCACGACTCGGCGCAAGGAGTGGACGCGCGCTGCCTCAAGGATGTGGTGGGTGCCGAGGACGTTGCTGGTCAGCAGGTCCAGTAGTGGTGCCTCGTCGGGGATTCCGCCCAGGTGGACGACGGCGTCAGCGCCTGCCAAGGCGGCGAGGACCGCTGTCTGGTCGCGTACGTCCAGCAGCAGGGACTCCTCAGCCGGGCCTGGGTCTGGGATCTCCACGAGGTCGGCCAGGACTACTCGGGTCGCCAAGCCCTGCAAGCCGGTGCGGACCGTGCGGCCTACCTGGCCTGCCGCGCCCGTCACCACGACGGTTCCCAGGGGGGACGTCATGGGCGATGCCCCTCCGGCTGGTGAACAGCAGGGCCGGGAACAGGAGCAGGAGGAGCGGGAACGGGAGCAGGAAGTGCAGGGCGGTGGTCATGGGTCCACTGTCCGCAAGGGGTCCGACAATTTCTGGGGGATTTGTCGGTCGCCTGGTTTTGTTCACCCGATCGGGTTTCCGGAGGCGCTGAAACGCCGCCCCAGGGAGAGACCCCGGAGCGGCGTTTTGCCTGGTCAGGCTGGGGCGACGGCGCTGCGGACGCCGGTGGCCAGGTCCTCGGTCAGGGCGCGTACGGCTGCGGGGCTGTCGGCTGCCGCGGTGACGAAGGCCGAGCCGACGATGACGCCGTCGGCGAAGGCGGCCAATTCGGCCGCTTGGGCGCCCGAACGGACGCCGAGGCCGACCCCAACGGGCATGTCGGTGTGCTCGCGCACCCGCTTGACCAGTGCGGGAGCGAGGTTGGAGACGACGTCGCGGGCTCCGGTGACGCCCATGACCGAGGTGGCGTAGAGGAAGCCGCGCGAGGACTTCGAGGTGAGGTCGATCCGTTCCTCGGTGGAGGACGGGGCGACCAGGAAGATGCGGTCGAGGTCGTGCTCCTCGGAGGCGGCGATCCACTCCTCCGCCTCGTCCGGAACCAGGTCGGGGGTGATGAGGCCCAAGCCGCCCGCTGCCGCGAGGTCGCGGGCGAACTTGTTCACGCCGTAGCGGAGGACCGGGTTCCAGTAGGTCATCACGACGGCCTTGCCGCCCGCCGCGGCGACGGACTCGACCACGCCGAACAGGTCGCGCACCCGGAAACCGGCGCGCAACGCCTGTTCCGCGGCGACCTGGATCGTCGGGCCGTCCATCACCGGGTCGGAGAACGGGAGGCCGACCTCTACGAGGTCGCAGCCGGAGTCGACCATGGTGCGGAGGGTGTCCTTCGAGCCCTCCACGGTCGGGTAGCCGGCGGGCAGGTAGCCGATCAGGGCCGCACGACCGTCCGCGTGGCACTGGTCGAAGACCGGTCCTAGCCTGCTCATCGCGTTTCCCCCTCGACGCCCAAGCCGAACCACTTCACGGCGGTGTCCATGTCCTTGTCGCCGCGGCCGGACAGGTTGACCAGGATGACGGCGTCCTCGCCCAACTCCCGGCCGATCTGCATGGCGCCGGCGAGGGCGTGCGACGACTCGATGGCCGGGATGATGCCCTCGGTGCGCGAGAGCAGGGCGAACGCCTCCATCGCCTCGGCATCGGTCACGGGCCGGTACTCGGCGCGGCCGATGTCCTTGAGGTGGGAGTGCTCCGGGCCGACGCCGGGGTAGTCCAGGCCGGCGGAGATCGAGTGGGCCTCGGTGATCTGGCCGTCCTCGTCCTGCATGACGTACGACATCGCGCCGTGCAGCGAACCGGGCAGGCCCTTGGTGAGCGTGGCGCCGTGGCGGTCCGTGTCGATGCCGTCGCCGCCGGGCTCCAGGCCGACCAGGCGGACGGCCGGGTCGTCGATGAAGCCGTGGAAGATGCCGATGGCGTTCGAGCCGCCGCCGACGCACGCCGCGACGACGTCCGGCAGGCGGTCGATCTGCTCCAGGATCTGGGCGCGCGCCTCGATGCCGATGATCCGGTGGAAGTCGCGCACCAGCAGCGGGAACGGGTGCGGGCCCGCGGCGGTGCCGAGCAGGTAGTGCGTGTCGTCGACGTTGGCGACCCAGTCGCGCAGCGCCTCGTTGATCGCGTCCTTCAACGTGCGCGAGCCGGTCTTGACCGGGATGACCTCGGCGCCGAGCAGGCGCATCCGGGCGACGTTCAACGCCTGCCGCTCGGTGTCCACCTCGCCCATGTAGACGACGCAGTCGAGGTCCATCAGCGCGCACGCCGTCGCGGTCGCGACGCCGTGCTGGCCCGCGCCGGTCTCGGCGATCACGCGCTTCTTGCCCATGCGCTTGGTGAGCAGCGCCTGGCCGAGCACGTTGTTGATCTTGTGCGAGCCGGTGTGGTTCAGGTCCTCCCGCTTGAGGAAGATCCGCGCCCCGCCCGCGTGCTTCGAGAACTTCTTGGCCTCGGTCAGCAGCGACGGGCGGTTCGCGTAGTCCTTGAGCAGCCGGGCGAACTCGGCGAGGAAGTCGGGGTCGACGCGCGCCTTCTCGTAGAAGACGGACAGCTCGTCGACCGCCGCGATGAGCGCCTCCGGCATGTACCGACCGCCCCAGGGGCCGAAGTGCCCCCGCTCGTCGGGGTCGTGCGGTGTGGGTGCGAACTGGCCGCTCCCCACGGTGCCGGCTGGCGACATGCGCTCCTCCAGAGTTGCTTAGCGGCTTGGTCGTGGGCAGGCCGGGTGCGACCCCGCCGTCACGAGCTTGTTCACGGCGACCTTCGGGTCGGGCGCGGTGACCAGGCCTTCGCCGACCAGCACCGCGTCGGCCCCGTGGCCCGCGTACGACATGAGGTCGCCCGGACCGCGCACGCCCGACTCGGCGATCTTGATCGTCTCGAACGGGAGCCCCGGCGCGATGCGCCCGAACGTGTCCCGGTCGACCTCCAGCGTGTGCAGGTTGCGCGCGTTCACGCCGATCACGCTCGCGCCCGCCTCCAGGGCACGGTCGGCCTCCTCGGCCGTGTGCACCTCGACGAGCGCGGTCATGCCGAGCGACTCGACCCGGTCCAGCAGCGCGATCAGGGCGTTCTGCTCCAACGCCGCCACGATCAGCAGCACCAGGTCCGCGCCGTGCAGGCGCGCCTCGTGCACCTGGTACGGGCTGACGATGAAGTCCTTGCGCAGCAACGGGATCTTGACCGCCGCGCGGACCGCGTCGAAGTCCGCGAGCGACCCGCCGAAGCGACGGCCCTCGGTCAGCACGCTGATCACGCTCGCGCCACCGGCCTCGTACGCCATGGCCAGGTCAGCGGGCTCCGGGATGGACGCCAGGTCGCCCTTGGACGGGCTGCGGCGCTTCACCTCGGCGATGACGCCGACGGCCGGAGCGCGCAGGACCGACATCACGTCCTGGGGCGGCGCGACCTTCGTGGTGCGCGCGCGCAGCTCGGGAAACGGAAGAGCGGCCTCGCGGACGGCGAGGTCCTCACGAACGCCTTCGATGATCGATTCGAGAACGGTCACCCGGACACCTCGCACTTGCTCGCCGGCCCGGTATTCGGTGCCTCACTGCCAACTACCTCGGTCGCAAGTTCGCACACGTCACGATCCCCTTCCCGCCGCATGGATGCTAACCCCGCCGGACAACCCGACCGGCCACCGGGGTGGCGCGATCGGGGCAGCTCCGCGAGGCACCCACGGGTACGACGTGCGCGAACGTGCGGTGCAGGCGTGTCAGCACCTCGTCAGCCACGGGTCAGCCCCGATCGGTGGGGTCGTCGCCGCGTTCCAACGCGCGCCACAGGTCCTTGTCGGGGTCCTCGGACCTCTTCGCCGCGGCGGGTGTCTGGTAGTTGCCGCCCAGGCGCGGCATGGCCTGCCCGCGCACCAGCAACAACAGTCCCGCACCGACCACGAGCACCGCGCCGAGCACCACCAGGGCCCTCGGCGGCAGGTCTCCCGACGTCACCGCGGCGATCCACGCGGCTCCGAGACCGGTCACCAGCACGATGCCGCCCAGAACCCGCCGAACCCAGCCCGACAGGGCCACCACGGCGGCCACAGCGGCCGCGCAGAGCACCGCCAGCGGCACCAGTTGGGGCGCGACGTCCGCGCCCGACCTGGTGATCGTGGTCGCCGCCGCCCCCGGTCGTTCCACGGCCTCGGTGGCCCACGTCAGCCCCGAGGCGCCCCACAGCGCGAGCGCCCCGAGCAGCAGGAGGAGCACCACGATCCACAGTGGACGCTTAAACACTCGTCGGGCTCGCGGCGGGCTTCATCGTCTGCGCGGTGGCGATGGCGGCCAGGACGGCACCGGCCTTGTTCAGGCACTCGTTGTCCTCGGCGACCGGGTCCGAGTCGGCCACGATCCCGCCGCCCGCCTGCACGTACGCCACGCCGTCGCGCACCAGCGCCGTGCGGATCGCGATGGCCGTGTCCGCGTCGCCCGCGAAGTCCAGGTAGCCGACGACACCGCCGTAGAGGCCGCGCCGGGTCGGCTCCAGCTCCTCGATCAGCTCCATCGCGCGGGGCT
>DATMCA010000704.1:0-2369 GCA_035559015.1 Umezawaea sp.
ATCTTCAGTCGGCTTCTCGGCTCGCTGACCTTGCTCAGCCGCGCGACGGCATCCAAAGATATCGAGCTGCTCGTGATGCGCCATGAGGTTGCAGTACTCCGCAGAGCCAACCCGAGGCCTCGCCTCGACTGGGCCGACCGAGCCCTGTTCGCCGCCCTGATCCGACGCCTGCCCGCGCCGTTGCGCGCACGCTGGAACCGGTGTACGGCTTCCGGTCGCTGCTGGCGTTCAAGGCGAAGTTCCATCGGCAGGATCGGGGGAAGATCCCCATGACGTGGGTGCGCCGCGGATCTCCCGCGTTCGGTCAGCAGGCGGGGCTGCGCGGTTGACACTCGCGGGAGTTGTCGTCAGCCTCGTCCAGATCGGCAGAGTGGCGGATGCTGGGGGACGGCTCCGTCGATATCTACGGTCGGGTTTGACCAGATGTGGAGCCTCCGATGAGTGTCGATGACACACCGGTATCACCAGCACCCTCACTGGCGCGGTCACAGCGGCGTCGCGCGGTCATCGCCAGCACGGTTGGGACGACGATCGAGTGGTACGACTTCTTCCTCTACGGGACCGCGGCAGCGCTCGTCTTTCCGCACATCTTCTTCCCCGGGCAGACCCCCTACGCCGGCGTGATCGCCTCGTTCGGCACCCAGTTCGTCGGCTTCGCAGCTCGGCCGATCGGCGCCGCGATCTTCGGGCACTACGGCGACCGTATCGGCCGTAAGGCCACGCTCATCACGACGTTGCTGCTGATGGGCATCGGCAGCACGCTCATCGGGGTGCTCCCCGGTTATGCGGCCATCGGCATCGCCGCGCCGATCCTGCTGACCGTGCTGCGGCTGGTGCAGGGCGTCGCCGTCGGCGGCGAGTGGGGCGGCTCGGTACTCATGTCGATGGAATGGGGGTCCAAGAAGCGGCGCGGGTTCATGGCGAGCTGGCCGCAGCTCGGCGTCCCGATCGGTCTGTTGCTGTCCACCGCGATGGTCCAGCTGATGTCGGCGACCACCGGCCCGGACTTCGAGACCTGGGGCTGGCGGGTGCCGTTCCTGGCCAGCATCGTGTTGGTCGGGGTCGGGCTCTACGTGCGGTTGCGGGTGCTGGAGAGCCCGGCCTTCGCCGAGGTGAAGCAGACGCAGGCCGTGCGGAAGCTCCCGGTCATCGATGCGTTCCGTCATCAGTGGCGGGAGATCCTCACCTCCGCATTCGTCCGGATGTCCGAGCAGGCGCCGTTCTACCTGTTCATCACTTTCGTCCTGTCTTACGGCACCAGGCAGCTGAAGCTGGACCGCACCGGGTTGCTCACCGACACCCTCATCGCCGCGGCCGTCGGGTTGATCAGCGTGCCGCTGTTCGGCCACCTCTCCGACGTGATCGGGCGACGGCTGATGTATGGCATCGGGATCGTCTGCACCGGACTGTTCGCCTTCCCCTACTTCGGTTTGCTCAACACCCGGATGGCCGGCCTGGTGCTGCTCGCGATCGTGGTGTCGCTGATCTTCCACGACATGCAGTACGGGCCGCAGGCCGCGTTGATCGCCGAGAGCTTCGGCACGAACATCCGCTACAGCGGAGCTGGGTTGGGTTATCAGCTTGCGTCCGTCATCGCAGGCGGACCGGCGCCGCTGATCGCCGCGGCCATCCTGCAGAGCACGGGGTCCAGCACCTGGATCAGCATCTACATCATCGCCTGCTGTGTGGTCTCGATGATCGCGCTGCTGCTCATGCCACGCCGTGGCCCGACCTACGAGCCACCCAGCGTCGGCACGCCCGCGGCCGCCGGGAGCACAACGAGATAGAAAGCGACCGGCAAATGATCGTCAGCGTAGGCGGCGGGTAGTGGGCCGGGTGGGCCGGCGGGAGCGGCTGCGGGCCTGGTTGATGAGGCGTCGGATCACGACCAGTGTGCCCGGCGCGCGGGTCGCCGTCACCGCGGGGGGCCTTGACCCCTGATCTTGGACACGCTGAATCCGGCCACGGCCGGGGAAGCGAGAAGATCCACGATCATGGCCCGGGTACCGTGTCGTGCGCACCTTGGCCGGGTTGAACAGCGCCCGTTCGGTTGTGCTCGGCCACCATCCGCCCGCGCAGTAGCGGCGGCGGAGTTCCTTCAAGGTGATCCGGCGGTGTTTGCGGCGCAACCATCCGATGACCCGGGCCCAGGTGTAGGCGCTCAGGTAGGCGAAGGTTGCGCTGGACACGCCGGGCCGGAAGTGCGCGCACCAGCCCCGCAGCACCGGGTTCAACCGACGCAGCAGGACGTCCAGTGGCTGGTTCGTGTCCATCTGCCGGCACAGCGTCTTGACCTTGCCCATCACGGCCCGGAGGGCCTTGCGTGCCGGGTAGGTGTAGACGTAGAACCGGTTGGTGCCTCGTTTGCG
>DATMCA010000705.1:0-2591 GCA_035559015.1 Umezawaea sp.
CACTGGCGAAGTCGTCGCCCCTGGTGACGAACACCAGTCGGGCGTCGCGGTCGGCGGCCAGCCACTCCTGCGCCAGCCCCAGGGCCTGTTCGACGTTGGCCCTGGTGGCGTGGGCGAGTCCACCGGGTCCGAGGTCCGGCACCGACGACACCAGCAGCGCGTCCACGTCGCCGACCTCGGCGAGCGTGGCGTGGGACGGGAGGTCCAACGCCTGGGCGAGCTTCAGGTCGTCCGAGCCCAGGACGGCGAGCCTCGTGACGGCCGTGGCCGGGGTCGGGATGGCGATCCGGTCGACCCGGAACAGCGAGCGGACGAAGCCGCCGCCGAGCTGGTCGGTCGCGAGGGGCCGCAGCACCAGCGACTCGACGGAGGCGACGGGAGCGCCGGTCGGGTCGGCGACCTCCAGGGTCACCGCGTCGGAACCCGCCTTGGCCATCCGGATCCGCAGCGCGGACGCGCCGACGGCGTGCACCCGGACGCCTTCCCAGGCGAACGGCAGACGGGCCTGGCCGGTGTTCTCGAAGAAGTCGCCGACGCCGACCGCGTGCAGGCACGCGTCCAGCAGCGCGGGGTGGATGGCGTACTCGGAGGTGTCCTCGTCGACCGAGATCTCCGCGTACACCTCGCCGTCGGTGCGCCACGCGGCCTTGACGCCCTGGAACGCCGGGCCGTACTCCAGGCCGATGGCGGCGAAGCCGTCGTAGAGACCACTGATGTCGACCGGCAGGGCGTCGACCGGGGGCCACACGTCCAGGCCACCGTCGGCGGGAGCGCCCGTCGTAGCCAGGATTCCGGTGGCGTGCCGGGTCCACGGCTCGTCGTCGAGTCGCGAGTGGACGGTGAACGTCCGCCGCTCGTCGGCGTCCGGACCGCCCACGACAACCTGCACCTGCACGCCGCCGTGCTCCGGCAGGACCAGCGGCGCGGCCAGGGTCAGCTCCTCCACGACCGGGCAGCCGACCTCCTCACCCGCGCGGACCGCGAGTTCGACGAACGCCGTGCCGGGCAGCAGGACCGTGCCGCCGACCGCGTGGTCGGCCAGCCACGGCAGGCCGTCCCTGGTGAGCCGCGAGGTGAACAGGTGACCGTCGGAGTCCGGCAGGTCGATGCCGCCGCCGAGCAGCGGGTGGCCACTCGGGGCGAAGCCCTGGCCGAGCGGGGCCGAGCCCTCGTCCAGCCAGTAGCGCTCGTCGGTGAAGGCGTAGGTCGGCAGGTCGACGCGTCGGGCGTCGGTACCGGCGAAGAACGCCGTCCAGTCGACCTTGGCACCGCGGGAGTGGACCGTGCCGAGGGCGTGGAACAGGGTCTTGGTCTCCGGGCGGTCCTTGCGGAGCGCCGGGACCAGGATCGCGTCCGTGACGGACTCGGCGCCCATCGCGGAGAGCGTGCCGTCCGGGCCCAGCTCCAGGAACGTCTTGACGCCCCGGGCTTCCAGGGTGGTGACGGTCTCGGCGAACCGCACGGCCTCGCGGACGTGGCGGACCCAGTACTCCGGGTCGGTCACCTCGCCCAGCAGCGGGATCGTCGGGTCGGTGAAGGTCAGTCCGGAGACCACGGCGCGGAAGTCGTCCAGCATCGGGTCCATCAGCGGCGAGTGGAACGCGTGCGACACGGCCAGCCGCTTGGACTTCCGGTCGGGGAAGCCGTCCACGACCTCCTGCACGGCGTCCTCGTCGCCTGCGATGACGATCGCGTCGGGGCCGTTGATCGCGGCGATGGACACCAGCTCGGTGAGGTGGGGCAGCACTTCCTCTTCGGTGGCCTGGAGGGCGACCATCGCGCCGCCGGTCGGCAGGGCCTGCATCAGGCGACCGCGAGCGGAGACGAGCTTGGCGGCATCGGTCAGCGAGAGGACACCGGCCACGTGGGCGGCGGCGATCTCGCCGATGGAGTGGCCCGCCAGGAAGTCGGGCTTCACGCCCCAGTGCTCGAAGAGCCGGTACAGCGCCACTTCCAGCGCGAACAGGGCGGGCTGGGTGGTGCCGGTCTCGTCGATCGCCTTGGCGTCGATGCCGAACACGACCTCCTGCACCGGCACGTCCAGCTCGGCGCACACGGCGTCGAACGCGGCGGCGAACACCGGGAACCGGTCGTACAGCTCACGGCCCATGCCGAGCCGCTGCGAACCCTGACCCGTGAACAGGATCGCGAGCTTGCCGCCGGTCGAGCCGGTCGCGGTGACCTCGCCGTCGACCAGCACCGCGCGGTGCTCGAACGCCGCACGGCTGGTGGCCAGCGAGAACGCCACGTCGAGCGAGCGCAGGTCCGGGTGGTCGGCGAGGTGCTCGCGGAGCTTCTCGGTCTGCGCCTGAAGGGCCGTCGCGGTCTTCGCGGACACCACCCACGGCAGCTTGACGTCGTCACCGATCTGCGCCGGGATCTCCTCTGGCGCCTGCTCGATGATGGTGTGGGCGTTGGTGCCGCTGATGCCGAACGAGGAGACGGCGGCGCGGCGCGGGCGGTCGCCCGACGGCCACGGGGTCGCCTCGGTCAGCAGTTCGACCGCACCGGCGGTCCAGTCGACGTGCGGCGAGGGCTCGCCGACGTGCAGCGTCTTCGGCAGCACGCCGTGGCGCAGGGCCATGACCATC
>DATMCA010000706.1:0-4414 GCA_035559015.1 Umezawaea sp.
GACCTGGGGAAGTGGCGGGCGGACGGGACGGTCGAGTTCCTCGGCCGGGCCGACGACCAGGTCAAGATCCGCGGCTACCGGGTCGAGCCCGCCGAGGTCGAAGCGGTGCTGTTGAGCCATCCCGACGTCACCAGGGCGGCGGTCGAGGTGCGCGTGGACCGCGTCACCGGCAAGCGGCTGGTCGCCTACGTCGTCGGGGCGGTCGAGCCCGAGGTGCTGCGCGAGCACGCCCGCCGCGCGCTGCCCGACTACATGGTCCCGTCGGCGGTGGTGGTGCTCGACGCGTTCCCGTTGACCCCCAACGGGAAGCTGGACCGCCGCGCGCTGCCCGAGCCCGAGACCGGCCGGGTCGCCGGCCGGGCGCCGCGCACCGCGCGCCAGGAAGTCCTGTGCGGGATCTACGCCGACCTGCTCGGCGTGGCCGAGGTGTCGATCGACGACGACTTCTTCGCGCTGGGCGGGCACTCGCTGCTCGCCGCCCGGCTGGTCGCCAAGGTGCGCACGGCGTTCGGCGTCGAGATGGGTCTGCGGGACGTGTTCGACCGGCCGACCCCGGCGGTGCTGGACGCCCGGCTCGACACCCTCTCCTCGGCGCGGCGGGCCGTCGTGCCGAGGCCGCGCCCGGAGCGGATGCCGCTGTCGTTCGCGCAGCGCAGGTTGTGGCTGGTGGAGGACGTGCAGGGGCCGAGCGCGGCCTACAACGTCCCGATCGCCCTGCGGGTGACCGGGTCGCTCGACGTGGCGGCCCTGCGCGCCGCGCTAGCGGACGTGGTGGAACGCCACGAGCCCCTGCGCACGGTGTTCCCGGACGTCGACGGCGAGCCGCACCAGGTCGTGCTGCCCACCGCCGTTGACCTGGACTCGACGACCTCGCTCCACGAGGCGGCCACCCGGCCGTTCGACGTGCGGACCGAACCACCGCTGCGCGCCCACCTGATCGCCGAGGCGCCGGACCGGCACGTGCTGCTCCTCGTGCTGCACCACATCGCCGCGGACGGCTGGTCGGTCGCCCCGCTGCTGCGCGACCTGTCCACCGCTTACACGGCGCGCTTGGGAGGTACCGCGCCGGACTGGGCGGCCCTCCCGGTCCGGTTCGCCGACCAGGTGCTGTGGCAGCACGACCTGCTGGACACCGGCGACCTCGCCCGGCGGCAGCTCGACCACTGGAGGGCCGCGCTGGCCGACCTGCCGCAGGAGGTGAGCGCGCCCGCGGACTTCGCCCGGCCCGCCGTGCCCGGTCATCGCGGTGGCGTGGTGACCGCTGAGGTCGACGCCGAGGTCCACCGGGCGCTGCTGCGACTCGCGCGGGCGAGCCAGGCGACGCAGTCGATGGTGGTGCAGGCCGCGTTCGCGGCGCTGCTGTCCAGGCTGGGAGCGGGGACCGACATCCCGATCGGCGTGCCGGTCGCGGGCCGTGGCGACGAGGCCCTGGACGACCTGGTCGGGTTCTTCGTCAACACGGTGGTGCTGCGCGCGGACACCTCGGGCGACCCGACGTTCCGCGAGCTGCTGGACCGCGTCCGGGAGAACGGCCTGGCCGCCTACGCCCACCAGGACGTGCCGTTCGACCGCGTGGTCGAGGAGCTGAACCCGGTGCGCACCCTGGCCCGGCACCCGCTGTTCCAGGTGATGGTCGCGCTGGAGGACACCGCCGAGGGCGAGGCGGTCCTGCCGGGCTGCTCCGTCGAACGCCTGGACGTCGAGCGGCACACGGCCAAGTTCGACCTCACGCTGACCCTGCGGGAGACGCCGGACGGGCTGTCCTGCGCGCTGGAGTACGCGACCGGGCTGTTCCACGACCGCACCGCCACCGCGATCCTGGACCGGTATGTCCGCCTCCTCACCGCCGTCGCCGCCGACCCCGACACCCGTGTGTCCACCGTGGACCTGCTCACCGCGGCCGAGCGGCACACCATCGCCGTCGAGTGGAACGACACCGCGGCCGGGCCGGTCGCCGACGAGTGCGCGCACGAGGTCGTGGAGCGCTGGGCCCGGCTGACCCCGGACGCCACGGCGCTGGTGCACGAGGGCGGCGGCCTCACCTACGCCGAGCTGGACGCGCGGGCCAACCAGCTCGCGCGCCACCTGGACGCGCCCGCCCGGTCGCTGGTCGCGATCTGCCTGCCCCGCGGTCCGGAACTGGTCGCGACCGTCCTCGCGGTGCTGAAACTGGGTGCCGCCTACCTCCTGCTCGACCCCGACCACCCGGCCGACCGGTTGGCCGCGCTGGTCGAGCGCGCCGCCCCGGTGTTGACCGTCGTCGACGGCCTGGCGCTGCCCGGCACGCTGGTCGACCTCGGCAGCGCGCCCGCCGACCTGAGCGCGGACCCGGTTCGCCGTGAAGTGCGGCCGGAGGACGCCCTGTGCGTCATGTTCACCTCCGGGTCCACCGGTGTGCCCAAGGGTGTGCTCACGTCGCACCGCGCGGTCGTGGCGACCATGACCGGGCAGGACTTCGTCGGTTTCGGTGCGGACGAGGTGTGGTTGCAGTGCGCCCCGGTGTCGTGGGACGCGTTCGCGCTGGAGCTGTTCGGCGCGCTGTTCTCGGGCGCGGCCTGCGTGCTGCAACCGGGGCAGACGCCGGAGCCGGAGCGGATCGTGGAGCTGATCGCCGCTCACGGGATCACCACCGTGCACGTGTCGGCGAGCCTGCTGAACTTCCTGCTGGACGAGTACCCCGACGCGTTCGCCGGGGTCCGTCAGGTGATGACCGGTGGCGAGGCCGCCTCACCGGCCCACGTGCGTTCGCTGCTGGATCGGCACCCGGACATCGTTCTGGTGAACGGGTATTCGCCGCTGGAGAACACCATCTTCACGCTGTGCCACCGGATCATCCCGGCGGACACCGAGAGGCGCAGCATCCCCGTCGGCCGACCGCTGGCGGGCAAGCAGGTCTACGTGCTGGACGAGCGGTTGCGGCTCGTGCCGCCGGGCACCCCCGGCGAGCTGTACATGGCCGGAACCGGTCTGGCCCACGGCTATCTCGGCCGGCCGACCGCGACGGCCGAGCGGTTCGTGGCCAACCCGTTCGGGACCGCGGGCGAGCGGATGTACCGCACCGGTGACCTGGTGCGGCAGGACCACGACGGCACGGTCGAGTTCCTGGGGCGGATCGACGACCAGGTGAAGATCCGCGGGTTCCGGGTGGAACCGGGTGAGGTCGCCGCCGTGCTGCACGACCACCCCGAGGTCCGGCAGGCCGAGGTCGTGGTGCTCGACGGGACCCGGCTGGTCGCCTACGCCGTCACGACGGCCGACCCCACCGGTCTGCGGGCGTTCGCCGCGGCCAGGCTGCCCGACTACCTCGTGCCGTCGGCGTTCGTCGTGCTGGAAGCCCTGCCGCGCACCGCGAACGGCAAGCTCGACCGCGCAGCCCTGCCCGCGCCCGAACCGGTGGCCACGACGGGGGCGGTCGCGCGGACACCGCGCCAGCAGATCCTCTGCGGGATCTTCGCCGACCTGCTCGGCGTCCCGGAGGTGTCGGTGGACGACGACTTCTTCGCGCTCGGCGGCCACTCGCTGCTCGCCGCCCGCCTGATCAGCCGGGTGCGCGTGGTGCTGGGCGTGGAACTCGGCCTGCGCGAGGTGTTCCGCACGCCGACCGTGCGCGGCCTGGACGCCCGCGTGGACTCCCTCGACACGGCCCGGCCCGCGCTGCGCCCGGCCACCCGCCCCGACCCGGTGCCGCTCTCGGCGGCCCAGCGCGGGCTGTGGTTCCTCAACCGGCTGCGCGGAGCCGACTCGACCTACCACGTGCCGATCGCGTTGCGGCTGCGCGGCCCGCTCGACCCGGACGCCCTGCGCGCGGCGCTCGGCGACGTCGTCGCGCGGCACGAGGTGCTGCGGACGTTGTTCCCGGACCGCGAGGGCGTGCCGGAGCAGCTGGTCCTGCCGAGCGCCACGCCCGACCTGGACGTGGTCGAGTGCCGGGAGGACGACCTCACCGAACTGCTGGACCGCGAGTGCGCGAGGCCCTTCGACCTGGCCGTGGACCTGCCGCTGCGGGTGACCCTGGCCCGACTGTCCGAAGAGGACTCGGTGCTGCTGGTCGTCCTGCACCACATCGCCACCGACGGCTGGTCGTGGGGACCGCTGCTGCGCGACCTGAGCACGGCCTACGCCGCGCGCTGCGACGGTCGGGACCCCGAACTGCCGCCGTTGCCCGTGCAGTACGCGGACTACGCGCTGTGGCAGCGGGACTTCATCGAACCCCAGGTCGACTACTGGCGCGGCGCGCTGGCCGGGCTGCCCGAGGAGATCGGCCTGCCCACCGACCGACCCCGGCCCGCGGTGCCGAGCCACCGCGGCGAGCAGTTGCCCGTGGCGCTGCCCGCCGAGGTGCACCGGCGGCTGCTGGCGGTCGCACGGGAGTGCCACGCGACCCTGTTCATGGTCGTGCGAGCCACTTTCGCGC
>DATMCA010000707.1:0-4852 GCA_035559015.1 Umezawaea sp.
CGGGAGCTGTTCATCCGGCACGCGCTGGTGCAGGGCGAGTGGACCACCCACCACAAGTTCTTCCACGCCAACCGGGCGCTGCTCGCGGAGGTGGAGGAGCTGGAGAACCGGGCCCGCCGCCGCGACATCGTGGTGGACGACGAGACCCTCTACGAGTTCTACGAGCAGCGCGTCGGGTCCGAGGTCGTGTCGGTGCGGCACTTCGACACGTGGTGGAAGAAGACCCGGCAGACCCGGCCGGAGCTGTTGACGTTCACCAAGTCGATGCTGATCAACGAGCGCGCGGAGGTCAGCGAGCAGGCCTATCCGGACTCCTGGCAGCAGAATGGGCTGTCGCTGCCGCTGTCCTACCACTTCGAGCCGGGCGCGGGCACCGACGGCGTGACGGTGCAGCTGCCGCTGCCGGCGTTGACGACGTTGGGCGACGAGGCGTTCTCGTGGCAGATCCCCGGTCTGCGGCTGGACCTGGTGGTGGCGTTGATCCGGTCGCTGCCCAAACCGTTGCGGCGCAACTTCGTGCCGGTGCCGGACGTGGCGAAGGCGGTGCTGGAGCGGATCTCCACCGACGACCCGCTGCTCACGGCGTTGGAGCGGGAGCTGCGGGCGTTGACCGGGGTCGTGGTGCCCCGCGAGGCGTGGCAGCTCGACCAGGTGCCGGACCACCTGAAGCTGACCTACCGGGTCGTGGACGAGAACAACCGCGAGCTGGCCCTGGGCAAGGACCTGGGGGTGTTGAAGAAGCAGCTGGTCAAGGAGGTCCGGGCCACGTTGACCGCCGCGGCGGTGGACGTGGAGAAGTCCGGGCTGACGGCGTGGAGCTTCGGCAAGCTGCCCAGGACCATGGAGCAGAAGCAGTCGGGGATCGTGGTGACGGCGTACCCGACGCTGGTGGACGAGGGCGAGACCGTGGCCATCCGGGTCGTGGACACCCCCGGTCGGCAGGCGCTGGCGATGTGGCGCGGCACGCGGCGGCTGTTGCTGCTGGCGGTGCCGTCGCCGGTGAAGGTGTTGCAGCGGACGCTGGACAACGCGGCGAAGCTCGCGCTGACCCGCAACCCGCACGGCGGCGTCGCGGCGCTGCTGGCGGACTGCATCTCCGCGGCCGTGGACCGGTTGATGACCGAGGCCGGTGGGCCCGCGTGGACCGAGGCCGGGTACGAGCGGCTGCTCAAGCACGTGCGGACGAACCTGAACGCGGCGGTGTTCGACGTCGTCGGCGAGGTGCGCAAGGTGCTGGTCGCCGCGCACGACGTGGAACTGCGGCTGTCGGGCGTGAAGGCCCCGGTGTTCGGGCCCGCGGTGGCCGACGTGAAGGCGCAGCTCGCGGGGTTGGTGCACAAGGGTTTCGTGACGGAGGTCGGCGCGGGTCGGCTGGCGGACGTGACCCGGTACCTGCGCGGGATCGAGCGGCGGCTGGAGAAGCTGGTCGAGAACGTGGCGCGCGACCAGGAGTGGATGGACCGCGTCCACCAGGTGCACCGGGAGTACCGGGAACTGCGGGCCCAGGTGCCGTCCGACGAGCCGAACGAGGCGTTGGACGAGGTGCGGTGGATGATCGAGGAGCTGCGGTTGAGCTACTTCGCGCAGACCATCGGCACCCGCTACTCGGTGTCGGACAAGCGGATCTTCAAGGCGCTGGACGCGGTGGTGCTGCCCTAGGCGTGCGGGGCGCCGTCGTGGCGCCCCGCACGTCGGGTCAGGTCCGGCCCAGCACGGACCGGCCGGTCGCGGAGTCGACGCGGCCGGTGAAGAATCCGCCGAGCGCGGTGGCGAACTCCCGCACGGTGATCCGGCCGTCGCCGTCGGAGTCCGGTTCGAGGAACCCGGCGAGCAGGTCCTCCGGGGCGACCCGGTCGCCGAGCAGGTGGGAGTACTCGGCGTGGTCGACGTACCCGTCGCCGTCGCGGTCCAGTGCCTTGGCCACGGCGTCCATCGCGGCGGCGAGCGCGTCGCCGTGGTCGGCGCCCGCGTACTCCTGCCGGTCGACGCGGCCGTCGCCGTCGTGGTCGGC
This sequence comes from Umezawaea sp., assembly GCA_035559015.1. Classification (GTDB taxonomy): domain Bacteria; phylum Actinomycetota; class Actinomycetes; order Mycobacteriales; family Pseudonocardiaceae; genus Umezawaea. The sequence continues at coordinate 2,012 of DATMCA010000707.1, forward strand.
GTCGGCCTTGAGCGCCAGCCACCAGGCGTGGAAGGCGTCGTAGAGGGCGGTCTCGGTGGCCTCGTCGGCGTCCAGGCGGGCGGCGATGACCCGTGCCGTGGCGGCGAGGTCGGACCAGGTGACGAACCCGTCGCCGCTCTGGTCCAGGATCCGCTCGAAGATCTCGGGCCGAGCGGCCGTCGGAGTCGGGGTGCGGCGCAGGGCGCGGGCGAGTCGGCGTTCGGCGTCGTGGGCGGCGGCCGCGATCGGCATGAACCGCAGCCGGTCGGGTGCGAGCAGGTCGAGCAGGCCCGCCGTGCGGCAGACGACGGTGGCCAGGACGGTTCCGGCGATCCCGGGGTGGACGTCGAGGCGTTCGCGCTGTCGTGGGGTGAGCAGGGCCGCGGTCATCGACAGGTACCCGCTCGCGGCCGCGCCGCTGAGCACCCGCCACACCGGTGCGGGCAGGAACCCCAGCCGCGACGGCACCGGGATGTCCCCGCCCAGGGCGTCCAGCAGACCGGTCAGCCCCTCGGTCCGGGTGATCCGCCGGGTGGTCATCTCCTCGAAGTACACCCAGAAGTCGGCGACCGTGGCGGGCATGTCGTCCTCGCCCAGTCCGAGCAGCGCGCCGCACGCGCGCATCTCGCCGTAGAAGCGCTCCTCGTCGTCGGGGGACAGCGGGTCGCCGCCCCACCGGCACATGGTCACGACCGCCTCGAACAGGGTGAGGTGGACCCAGGCCACGGCTTCCGGGTCGAGCGCGGAGTACGGGCAGCCCGAGGCGTCCACGCCGGTGATGCGGCCGTGCAGCCGGGCCAGGCGGGCGGCTTCCTTCTCGCGGCCCCTGGTGTCGAGGTAGACCAGGCGTTGGAGGCTGAGCAACGTCTGGCGGGCCCGGCGCCACGGGTGGCCGCGGTAGGTGGAGAACTCGGTCACCCCCGCGCCCACGACGGGGTGGGCGGTCTCCAGGACGAGGGCGCGGGCGAGGACGGTCACCAGCCGCCACCGGCCGATGTACCGCCAGGAGATCGAGTCGGGTCCGCTGGGCAGGGCACCGGTTCCGGAGGGCTCCGGGACGGTGTGGATCGTGGTCATGGACGCGATTGTCACGGTCGGTGACTCGGTGTGACGGTGCGCAACGCGCGAGCACCCGCCCGATTCACCCTTCCGCACACCTACAGCGCGTCCAGGACCCTCCGCACCGCGATCTCGGGGGAGTCGACGGCCGAGTCGACCAGCAGGTGCGGCTCGGTCCACGGTTCCCACAGGCCGCGCATCCGCGACACGTGGTCCCACGTCACGGTGGCGGGCCAGCCGGGGATGCCCCTGGCGCGGCCCTCGACCCGGTGGCGCAGGAGTCGGTCGTCGGTGCACACGCACTCCACGCCGACGAACACGCCGTCCAGGTTCTCGGTGAGCTCGCGCCACCGGTCGCGGGTCTCGCGGCGGTGGCCGGTGGCGTCGATGATCACCGTCAGGCCCAGTTGGAGTTGGCGGGCCGCGGCCGAGGTGAGCTGGACCTCGGCGACGGCGCTCGTGTTGTCCGCCCGGAGCAGCCCGAACGGCACGAGGGCGCCGAGGTGCCAGTCCATCGAGAACACCGGCGCCCGCAGCCGCCGCGCCAGCGCCTCGGCCAGGGTGGACTTGCCGCAGCCGGGCAGTCCGGCCACCAGCACCGCGCTCGGGCGGTCGGCGGGCTGCGCGGGCCGCAGTGCCGCGTACCCGGCGTGCGCCCGCGCGGCCGTGAGGGTCTGGAGCCGTTCACGGGCCGTGGCGAGATCGCCGCCGGAGAGCCGCACGCAGGCCAGGAGCAGGTGTTCGGGCAGCACGACGCCGCGGCCCAGGCGGAGCGCCTCGGCGCGGGCGGCGTCCAGGAGCGCGGTCCGGTCCAGCGGGGTGTCGGTGGCCTCGACGGCGAGGTCGACCGGCACGGCCGCCGCGAGCGTGCGGGCTGTGAGCGGCTCGGTGGCGAGGACGGCACGAGCGCTGTCGGTGAGGTCGGTCATGAGGCGGCGGTGAACTCCAGGGCGGTCCGGTGGTCCGCCACCGGGGTCGTGGCGCGCAGCACGAGGCCGCAGTCGGCGGCCATGGTGGTGAGGTCCTCTACCGACCGTTCACGGCCGCCGAAGCACATCAGCATGAACAGGTCGATCGCGGTGTCGGCGCCGTGCCCGCGCACCGGTTCGATCACCACCACGACACCGCCCCGACCGGCTGCTTCGCGGCACCTGGTCAGGATCCGTCCGGCGTGGTCGTCGTCCCAGTCGTGCAGGATGTCGGACAGGACGTAGGCGTCGGCTCCCGCGGGCAGGGGGTCGAAGAAGCTGCCGGGGACCGCGCCCGCACGGTCGGCCAGGCCCGCGGCGGTGAACTCCTCGATCGCGGCGGCGGCCGAGGGCGGCAGGTCCAGGACGCGACCGCGGACACCGGGGTGGGTGCGCAGGATCGCCGCGAGCACGGTCCCGTTGCCGCCGCCGACGTCGAGGACGTCGGGGTAGCGGCTCCAGTCGAGGCGGTCGGCGATCTGCCGGGCCTGGGTCCGGAAGCGCCACCTCATCTGGGCGTCGAACGAGTGCCGCAGGTCCGGGTCGGCGTCGATGTCGGTCCAGAAGTCGCGTCCGTAGCGGTGCTCGTAGGCGGGGGTGCCGGTGGTGATGGTGCCGAGCAGGTCGACGAACGCGAGTTCGGCGCGTCCACCGGCGCGGTGGATGTCGAGCAGGGGCTTGACGCCCTGCGGGGAGTCCTCGGCCATCTGCGCGCCCAGGTCCGTGGGCCGGTAGCGGTCGCCGTCCAGGGTGAAGACGCCGACGGTGACCAGGTGGTCGAGCAGGCGGCCCAGGGCGGGCGCGGAGGCCCCGG
>DATMCA010000708.1:0-2853 GCA_035559015.1 Umezawaea sp.
ACGATCTTCCCGTCCTGGACCAGCACGGTCCCGCCCTCGATGGGATCCCCGTCGACGGGCACGACATATCCACCAGTGATAGCGACATTCATACTTAGCGACGCTAACGGTATTCGGGCACCTACGCCAACGGACGGATTCCCCAGCGCGCGGCCCACGCCTCGCCGGGCGCCAGCACGATCAGGTCCACCCCGGAGTTCAGCGCCTCCGGCGGGCACGTCATCGGCTCGATCGCCACCGCCCGGCCCCGGCCGGGGTACGCGTCGGACGTGTACACCTGCACCCACTTGAAGACCGCGTCCGCCCACAGCTCGACGCTCTGCTCGGGCCCGCGCAGCTCGTGGTGCACCAGCCCGTCCGGCCCCGGCTCGCACCCGCCGAACGGGGTGTCCAGGTTCACGCCCTTGAGCGACCGCGCCGTGCGGAAGTCGAACTCCGTGCCCCCGACGTGCTGCGGCAGCCCGGTGGGCACCATCTTGTCCGGGTCGAGCGGCACGACGGTGCTCGCGGCCAGCTTCAGGGTGCAGTCGTCGGTCCGCGACAGCCCGGCCCGCGGGTACGGGTGCGTCCCGACCCCGAACGGCGTCGGCCGGTCGCCCACGTTGCGCACCGCGTGCGCCACCGTGAGCCCGTTCTCGTCCAGCGCGTAGCTCGTCGTCACGTGCAGCGGCACCGGCCACCCGGCCTGCGCCGCGATCGTCGTCTCCAGCGAGACGAGCGAACCCGTGTGCTCCAGCACCGACCACTCGGCGAGCTTCACCAGCCCGTGGATCGCGTTGCCGCGCGCGGGCTCCGTGACCTCCAGGTGCTGGACCTCGCCGTCGAGCCGCCACGTGGCGTCCGCCGTCCGGTTCGGCCACGGGATCAGCACCGCCCCGCTGCTCATCGGCGGGCGCTCTTCGTAGGTCTCGACGTACGGCGCCCCGCCCACCTCGAAGGAGCGAAGCCCGGCACCGGTGCGCGTGATCACGGCTCGTGAGGCGCCGTAGGAGATCTCCAGCATGGACGAAGCCTAGTCGGCGCTCCGGCCTACGCTGGCGCGATGGACGAGATCGGGACCGTGTCCCTCCGCCCCATGACCGAGGCCGAACTCGCCGCGTTCACGGCCGAGCAGTTCGAGGTCTACCGGGCGGCACGGGTGTCGGCGGGCGAGACCGAGTCGGTGGCGCGGGAGATCGCGGAGGCGCAGTTCGCCGAGTTCCCCGCTCCCGGCCACCGGGTGCACGCCGTGGTCGACGGGGACGTGCGGGTCGGGTCGCTGTGGCTCGGACCGGGGTCGACCCCGCGCACGGGCCTGGAGTGGATCTACTTCGTGCTGGTCGAGGAGGCCGTGCGGGGGCGCGGGTACGGCAGGGCGGTGATGGGCCTGGCCGAGGAGGACGCCCGCGCGCACGGCGCCGTCGAGTTGACCCTGAACGTGTTCGGCGACAACACGACGGCGCAGGCGCTCTACCGGTCGACCGGGTACGAGGTCCGGTCGTTGCAGATGGCCAAGAAGCTCTAGTCGGCTCCCCGGTTCTCCTGGCTCGGCCGGTACGCGACCTTGCGGGCGCGCATGACCTCGCCCAGCGGGCGGTGGTCGACGACGGCGTTCCACGGGTCGAAGCGGGCGGCCTCGACCCGTGCGGCGAACGCCTCGTCGGGCTCCTGGCGCGGGATCTCCAGGCGGGCGACGGTGACGTACGGCGAGTCCCACACCGCGGCCGCGTCCTCGATCGGGGTCCGGGCCTCGTCCAGGAAGAACTGGAGCTGGACCTCGTGCGCGAGCGGGGCCACCGCGAGCCTGCCGTAGACGTCGGCGGCCCAGTCGTCCTTGGCGGAGGGGTTCACGTCGGTCGACGCGGCGAGCACGCGAACCCTTGCGGCGTAAGGGCCGCACTTGATCGGGGCGGCGCTGAAGAAGTCCTCCGTGGCGAAGCCGCCGAACGGCTTGCGGACCGCGCCGACGACCTCGCCGAGGCCACCGACGATCCGGGGCGACCTGACGACCGCCTTGAGGACGCCGAGCGGGCCGCCGCCCGCGCCGGTCGTGATCGCGGTGAACTCCTCGCTGGTCGACGAGCTGAACCGCTCGTGGTTGATCAGCGCGAAGTCCTGCGACGCGGCGGGCCCGCCGAACACGGACTCGCCCGGCACGCCGAGGACCTTGACGGCGAAACCGCGGATGTCCGGCTTGCCGTCCGGGGCGACGTCGAAGCCGCCGTTGGACAGGCGCAGCCACGCGTCGTACGTCGCCCCGGTGGCGAAGATGCCGTGGCGCGCGTGCGGTGGGAGGTCGGCGGGGACGGACAGGGTGCCGCGCAGGGCCAGGCGCTGCCTGCGGTGCAGGGCTCGGCCGGTGCCGAACTCGGCCGACTTGCGGAGCTGCATGGCGGTGAACAGCTCGGCCTGCCGGGCGTGCCGCCGCTCCTCGTCCGGCGCGACGACCTCGGTCCACGCGGTGCTGGGTCCGGTCATGGCGGCTAGATGTTGGTGCTGTTGGGGATCAGCGACGGCTGGAGGTACTCGTAGGGCATGGTTCGCCTCCGGTTTCGGGCCTTGATCTCGTCTTCGACGCTGGTGAGGTGACCGAGGAAGCGCTGGTGCGCGCCCGCGGCGGCGCTGCCGCGGAAGTCGTCCTCGTAGTCGCCGAGCACGGTGTGGTGGATGGAGCCGAGGAACGTCATCACGCAGAACTGCTGGACCGCGACGTCGAGCGGCGGCAGGTTCGCGAGCCAGTCGGCCTCGGTGTGCCGCTTGCCCTTCGGCTCGGGGGTGTAGCCGGCGAGCGGGTTCGCGGGCAGGAAGGACATGTGGTCCTTCTGCGCGAAGTTCACGGCCGCGTGCTGCGGGCCCGCCGTCCAGATGACCATG
>DATMCA010000709.1:0-4931 GCA_035559015.1 Umezawaea sp.
GCCTCGGTGGTGTGCGACGCCACGGAATCACGACCGCCGATCGACAGGACCGGTGTCGTCAGGCGGCGCGTGGCGAGGGCGGCCCGGTTCTCCCGGCCGTCGTCGAGCAGGGTGCGGTAGTGCTCGAAGCCGCCGCGGAGCCGGTCCCGGCCGTCGTAGGCGTTGGCGTAGTAGGCGATGTCCTCGTCGCTGAACGTCGACGGCGTGCTCCTGGCGTCGAACCCGGACCTGAAGAACTCGGCCTGGTGGCCGTCGAACAGCATCTCGGGGATGGCCGGCGCCATGAAGAACCCGAAGTGCCACGAGCCGCCGGTGACGACGTTCATCGCCCCCTCCAGGTCGATCCCCGGCAGGAACGCGTCGAGCAGCACCACCGCGGCGACGTCGTCGGGCCGGTGCAGCGCCCAGGCGAACGCGACCATGCTGCCGATGTCGTGGCCCACGACCACCACGGGACCGGACAGGTCGAGGGCGGCGAGCAGGCCGCGCACGTCGTCGGCCTGGTTGGACTTGGCGTAGCCGTCGACGGGGCGTCCGCTGGCCCCGGTGCCGCGCAGGTCGGGGACCACGACCGTGCGGTGCTCGGCCAGCGCGGGCATGACCTTGGCCCACGCGCGGCCGGTCTGGGGCCAGCCGTGCAGCAGGACCACCAGCGGCCCTCGCCCGCCCACGGCGGCGGACAGCCTGACGCCGTTCACGTCGGCGGTGCGGATGTCGAAGCCGTCGGGCAGCCAGGAGTGGTCGGACACGGTGTTCTCCTTGCGTCGCATTTTCTGGGTTGTTCTGTCCAGAACGGTAGTGGTGAATTATGGATTGCACAACCCACTCCTGTGTCGGCGGCCCGCCCAACGGGTGATGTGGTCGTACGGGCCCTGCGGAGGTGGGGAGCCGTCCCTAAAGTGCCGGGTGGTGACCCGTCGGTGGGAGGGGAACAGGCGTGCGGGAGGAGCCTCGCGGGTGGGTACCGGTCGAACACCGGTGGTTCGGACTGGATCGGCGGACGTTCACCCCGGCCTTGATCACCCTGGTCGCGGCGCTGGTGCTGGTCTACGGGCTGCCCGCCCTCAACGCCGCGATCCCGTGGCACAACGAGATCCGCGCCGGTGACGTGCTCGACCTCGGCGACGGCGCGACGGCCGTGCCCCCGGTCGGCTGGCAGTTGGAGGCGGGCACGTTGACCGGAGGTGCCGGGGCGAACCCGACGAGCCTCCAGGTCCTGCTCGCGACGGGTGGCGCGACGATCGAGCTGCGGGGCGCCGCGTTCGACGGGACGGCGCGGGCGTTCCTGGAGCAGGTGCTCCGTTCTGAAGGCGACCGGGCCCCCGCGGTGAGCGGCGCGTTCGACACGCTGACCACCGACGCCGGCCTGGTCGGGGTCGTGCGGAGCACCACCGGGCCCGGCGGTGACGGCGTCGACGCCGCGTTCAAGATGGCGACCGTCGCGCCGGACACCGCTCCCGCCCTGGTGGTGCGGGTCCAGGCCTCGCCCGGCCAGTTCGAGCGGCACCGCGACGAGGTGACCGCGCTGCTGCGCGGCATCGCACCGGAGACGGGCCGATGACCGCGGCCAAGGCGGCGCAGCTGTCGGCGATCGAGGAGTCGGGCTGGGGCTCGCCGTTCCGGTTCGTCCAGCCGCACAACGCCGCGTTCTGGGTCTACCTGGTGGGCGTGGGCGGCGGCGCGCTGGCGGTGCTGCGCGACTTCGGGCCCTCGGCCGAGTTCTACGCCCCGGCCCTGACCGGGGGACTGCTGCTGTTCGGGCTCTACCTGATCCCGTGGCTCCTGCTGCTGCGCCACCACAACCGCTTCACCAGCCAACCCGCCGGACTGCTGGCGACCGGGTTCGTCTGGGGCGGGATCGCGGCGCCGTTCTGGATCGCCCTGCCCGCCAACGGGGCGCTGCTGGAGATCTGGGCCAAGGTCGGCGGCACGTCCTTCGCCGCCGACTGGGCCGCCGGGCTCACCGCGCCGGTCAACGAGGAGTTCGGCAAGGCCCTGGGCCTGGTCCTGCTCATCGGCCTGGCACCGCGCCTGGTCCGCAGCTCGTACGACGGGTTCGTCATCGGCGCGTTCACCGGGCTGGGTTTCCAGGTGTTCGAGGACGTCCTCTACGTCTACAACGGCGCCGCCCAGGCCTACGGGGCCAACCAGTTCGGCACCACGGCGCAGGTGTTCCTCATCCGCGGCGCGGCGGGCATCGTGTCCCACGCCCTGTTCAGCGCCATCTTCTGCGCGGGCCTCATGTGGGCGTTGGGGCGAACCCCCGCCGAGCGCAGCGTCCCGCGCGGTGTGCTGACCATGCTGACCGCGATGGTGTTCCACTTCACCTGGGACGACCTGAGCGGCCTGAGCGGCGGCGGTGTCCTCGCCGCCGTGCTGCCGTTCCTCATCGCCGTGGTCGAACTCGTCGTGCTGTTCGCCGTCCTGCGGCGCGCCGCGAGGCAGGAGCGCGCGTGGACGCGGGACCTGCTCGGCCCCGAGGTCGACGCGGGTTTCGTCGACCCGGTGCTGCTGGACGCGGTCAGCGGCTTGCGCAAGGAGAACAAGGCTTACCGCAAGCACGTGCACGGCCGCCGCAAGGCCCGCCACCTCGTCGAGGCGGCGCACGACCTCGCCCACGAGATCGCGCGCGCGGGCGGCGTCGACACACCTCGGATCGAGCACGCCCGATCCGAGGTGCGCCGGTTGCGCGGCACGACCTGACGCTCGGGGCTCAGCGCCAGCCGAGGTCCGGTGCGACGTGCGTGAGGATGCTCTCCAGCAGGTGGGCGTTGTAGTCGACCCCGAGCTGGTTCGGGATGGTCAGCAGCAGCGTGTCCGCGGCCTGGACGGCCTCGTCGTCCTGCAACTGCTTGACCAGCACGTCCGGCTCGGCGGCGTAGGACCGGCCGAAGATCGCCCTGGTCGACTCGTCGATCATGCCGATCTGGTCCTTCGAGTCGCTGTCGCGGCCGAAGTAGGCCCGGTCGAGGTCGTTGGTGATGGCGAAGATGCTGCGGCTCACCGACACCCGCGGCTCGCGCTCGTGCCCCGCCTCCTTCCACGCCTCGCGGTAGGCCTCGATCTGCTTGCGCTGCTGGACGTGCAGCGGCTCGCCCGTCTCGTCGAACTTGAGCGTGCTGCTCTGGAGGTTCATCCCCAGCTTCGCGGCCCACACGCCCGTCGCGTTCGACGCGGAACCCCACCAGATCCGCTCGCGCAGCCCCTCGGAGTGCGGCTCGATCCGCAGCAGCCCCGGCGGGTTGGCGAACATCGGCCGCGGGTTCGGCTCGGCGAACCCGTCGCCCTCGATCACCTTGAGGAACTCCTCGGTGTGCCGGCGGGCCATGTCCGCGTCGGTCTCGCCGTCGGAGGGCGCGAAACCGAAGTACCGCCACCCCTCGATCACCTGCTCGGGCGACCCCCGGCTGATGCCGAGCTGGAGCCGTCCGCTGGAGATGAGGTCGGCGGACCCCGCGTCCTCGGCCATGTACAGCGGGTTCTCGTACCGCATGTCGATCACGCCGGTACCGATCTCGATCTTCGAGGTCCGCGCCCCGATGGCCGAGAGCAGCGGAAACGGACTACCCGCCTGCCGCGCGAAGTGGTGCACGCGGAAGTACGCGCCATCCACCCCCAGCTCCTCCGCCGCGACCGCGAGGTCGATCGACTGGTGCAGGAAGTCCGCGGCCGACCGCGTCAGTGAATGCCCGCCCGGCGACCAGTGGCCGAACGACAGAAAGCCGATCTTCTTCACCCACCGTCCAAGCCGCGAACCCCCGATTTGATTCCCATCGTCACAACGCTGTGACCAGGACCGCTGATCGGGGAGCGGGCTTGGCGGAACCGGATGTGTCCCAGGGCGGTCTGCGCTCAGCCCTTCGCCAGCCGGTAGACGCCACGAGCGACTCGTTCCAGGTCGTCGTAGGTGGTGGCGGCGTGGTTGGGGGAGTCGCGGCACAGGTGTGAGGTGACCATGGTGCGGATGGTGGACTCGGGGTAGCCGGTGCGCCGCCTGGTCATCTCGGCGACCACCTCTGCCAGCGTGAAGGTGGAGGTGCCGGACCTGACCAGCAGGGCCTCGACCGCGCCGAGGATCTCCCGTCGTGCGCCTTCGCGCACGACGGGAGAACTCGTCGACCCGACGTCGACTGCCTGCTTCACGACCTCGGGTGGGACCGGTGATCGGTTCACGTCGGGGACGTCCACGGCCTTGAACCGATCGACCAGGTAGACGGCCAAGCGGAGGGTGTTGTCGATGTGGACGACGGCGGTGCGGGTAGCGGTGACCGGTTGTCGGGCCAGGTCGGCGCCGATGGCGTTGGTGGCCGTGGCGGGCAGCGCGGCGACGGCGGCAGGGGACAGCACGACCGCGTCGGTGTCCACGTCGACCCCTTGGCGCTTCGCGATGCCCGCCATGTACGACCGCAGACGGACGCTCTCGACGTAGACGAAGATCCGATCGACCTCACCGGGATAGGCAGCCAGCCGGTAGAAGTCCTTGAGGACCTCGCCCAAGACCATCGTCCGCGGGGCGTTCCACTCGTTCGGCTCTCGCGGGAACTTGAACTCGATCAACGCCACCGGTCGACCTCGTCCCACCACCAGGTCGATCCGCGAGCCCTTCAGCACCGGGTGTGGAGCCTCGACCCGCAGTCCGTCCGCGTCGACACCCGCTGCCACCAGGGCCCGCGCGGTGGTGAACCGCACGACGTCCTCGGTGAGCACTCCGCCGAGTCCGCGTTCCACGTGGCCTCGCAGTTCGGCGGCGACCGTCGTCCACACGACGTCCTGCCGCCACGGGCGTGCCCGCGGATCGTCACCCGCCCCTGCGGCCATCAGCCGTGCCGTCCTGTTCGCGCCACGTGTTCACCGTCGTTCCACGGCGGTGGATCGTTAGCTCCGACCTGCGTCGAGACGGTCGGGCTCAGCGGAAGTCGTCGGCGTGGTCG
>DATMCA010000710.1:0-4344 GCA_035559015.1 Umezawaea sp.
GCACGACGAGGCCGAACGCGCGGAGGACACGGACTGGTGGGAGATCCTCGGCCTCTACGAGCTGCTCAACGCCGCCGCGCCGGGCCCGATGGTCACGCTCAACCGCATCGTCGCCCACGCCATGGTCCACGGCCCGCTGCCCGCGCTGGCCCACCTGGCCGCGGCCGAGGCCGACCCGGCGCTCGCGGACCACCACCGCGTGCACGCGGTGCGCGCCCACCTGCTCGACCTGGCCGGCGACCACGACTCGGCCAAGGAGCATTACCTCAAGGCCGCCCGGACCACCCTCAACCAGCCGGAACAGCGCTACCTGGAGGCTCGGGCGCGGTCACGACCCGAGTAGGACCCGGCCGAGCAGCCGGACCAGTTCCGCGCGGTCCCGGTCCGACAACGGGTCGAGCAGGTCGTCCTGCGCCTCGGCGAGCACCCCGTCCAGCTCCTCCAGCTTGGCCGCGCCCGCCCCGGTCACCGCGACGACGTTGCGTCGCCGGTCGTCGGGATCGGTCGCGCGCGACACGAGACCCTGCTCGACCAGCTCGTTCACCACCGCCACCACGTCGCTGGTGTGCACGCCGCTGCTCCGGGCCACCCCGGCCTGGCTGGCGGGCCCGAACTCGTCCAGCGCCGCCAACACCCGGTAGTGGTAGCGCCGCACACCGACCGCGGCCAGGCGCTCACCCACCAGCCGCTCCCCCGCGGCCGCGACCTGCGTCATCAGCCAACTCGGCATCGTCCGCAGCCGAGCGGGCGCCGGGACGTCGGCCCTGATCTCCATCCCGCGAGCCTAGCCGAATCGTTTGTCCGACCAACGATCACGCGCGGCGGGACCACCGCTCAGCGGGCTTCGACGAGGGCGTTCGCGTAGGCCGCCAGCGACCGGTTGTAGCGCGTGAGGTGCGGGGCGAGCGCGGTCAACGCCATCGCGACGCCCTCGCGTTCCCGGCCCGCGCTGGTGAGCGCCAGCGCGAGGAACGCGCGCAGCTCGTCGTCCAGCTCACCGGGCCCCGCGTCCAGTTCGGCGGTGAGCAGCGCGAGGCTCTCGTCGACCTGGCCGAGGTTCCGCAGCGAGCTGGCGAGCTGGATCACGGCCCGACGGCGGCGCAGGCCGCTCACCCCGCCCGCGAGCGCCGCCCGGTACTTGTCGACGGCGAGGTCGGGGTGCCCGGTCGAGTCGAACGCCGCACCCTGCTCGAACAGGCCGATCGGGTCGTCGGCGGGCCGTTCCGCGACCAGTCCGGCCATCTCGGCGAGGAAGTCGTCCTCGGTGCGGTCGTCCAGCGAGTCCCACAGCAGCGCGAGCCGCCGCCCCCAGTCAGCTTCGTCCATGCGGGTGATCGTAGGCTGGCCGCATCGCCACCATCCGCCAGTCGTTCACGGTCGACGCCCACCCGAAGCAGGTGTGGGCGGGCCTGCGCGACGTCGGCGCCGTCCACGAGCGGCTCATCCCCGGTTACGTGACGGCGACCCGGATCGAGGGCTCGCACCGGTACCTGACGATGGCCGACGGCTGGGTCGTCCACGAGCTGATCGTCACCGTGGACGACGACGCGCGGCGGCTCGCGTACGCCGTGGTCGAGGGGTCTCGGCCGGAGCTGGAGCACCACCACGCGTCGTTCCAGGTGTTCGACGACGGGCCGGGCACGAGCCTGGTCGTGTGGACCACCGATGTGCTGCCGGACGAGCGGGAGCCCGACGTCCGGCTGCGCGTCGAGCGCGGTTCGCAGGTCATGGCGCGGGCTCTAGCACGAAAGTCCTGAACCGGCCAGGTCCTCCGCCCCACCGTCCCGCATCGCGGACGCTGCGGCGCGACCCCCGTTCCCGCTGCGACTCTGGTGGGGACGGGGAGTTCGGGTGAGAAGAGGGTCGGCATGCCAGGCAGGTCACCACTGCACCTCGCGGTAGCGCTCGACGGCGCCGGCTGGCACCCGGCCGCGTGGCGCGAGGCCGACGCGCGACCGCGGGAGCTGTTCTCCGGGCGGTACTGGACGGAACTGGTCCAGGAGGCCGAGCGGGGTCTGCTGGACTTCGTGACGATCGAGGACTCGCTCGCCCCGCAGTCGACGTTGCTCGACGGGCACGACGACCGGGTGGACCAGGTGCGCGGACGGCTGGACGCGGTGCTGATCGCCGCGCGGGTCGCGCCGAAGACCAGTCGGATCGGGCTGGTGCCGTCGGCCGTCGTGACGCACACCGAGCCGTTCCACCTGTCCAAGGCGATCGCGACCGTGGACCACGCGAGCCTGGGGCGGGCCGGTTTCCGGCCGGTCGTGTCGGCGAAGGCCAGTGACGCCAAGCACTTCGGTCGCCGCGACGTGCCGCCGCTGGAGCGGATCGACCCGACCGATCCCCGGCTGCTCGACCTGTTCGAGGAGGCCGCGGACTACGTGGAGGTCGTCCGGCGGCTGTGGGACAGCTGGGAGGACGACGCCGAGATCCGCGACGCCGCCACCGGGCGGTTCGTGGACCGGGACAAGCTGCACCGGATCGACTTCGAGGGCCGCTGGTTCTCCGTGCGCGGCCCGTCGATCACCCAGAGGCCGCCGCAGGGCCAGCCGGTCGTCAGCGTGCTCGCGCACATCACCGCCGCCTACCAGCTCGCGGTCCGCGCGGCCGACGTCGTGCACGTGACCCCGTTCGAGACCAACGACGTCCACCGGATCCTCGCCGAGGTGCCCGGTGTCCCGCACGTCTTCGGCGAACTGGTGGTGTTCCTGGACGACGTGCCCGGCGCGGCGGCGTCCCGCAAGGAGCGGCTGGACTCGGTGGCGGGCCTGGAGTTCACCTCCGACGCGCTGGTGTTCACCGGTACCGCCGGGGAACTCGCGGACCTGCTGCTCGGGTGGCGCGAGGCGGGCCTGAGCGGGTTCCGGCTCCGGCCCGGCGCCGTGCCGCACGACCTGGAGGCGATCACCAGGGCGCTGGTGCCCGAACTCCAGCGCCGCGGCGCGTTCCGCACGGAGTACGAGGCCGACACCCTGCGCGGGCTGCTCGGCCTGCCCCGCCCCGCCAACCGCTACGCCCCCGCGTGAGGACGAGATGACCAAGCCGCGCAAGCAGGTCCACCTGGCCGTGCACTTCCCCGGCGTGAACAACACGACGGTGTGGAGCGACCCGCGGTCGGGCAGCCACATCGACTTCAGCTCGTTCGAACACCTCGCGAAGACCGCCGAGCGCGCCAAGTTCGACTTCCTGTTCCTGGCCGAGGGTCTGCGGCTGCGGGAGTACGCCGGGCAGATCCACGACCTGGACGTGGTCGGGCGGCCGGACACGTTCACCGTGCTGGCCGCGCTCGCCGCCGTCACCGACCGGCTCGGGCTGGCCGGGACGATCAACTCCACGTTCAACGAGCCGTACGAGGTGGCCCGGCAGTTCGCCTCGCTGGACCACCTGTCCGACGGGCGGGCGGCGTGGAACGTCGTGACGTCGTGGGACGCGTTCACCGGCGAGAACTTCCGCCGCGGCGGGTTCCTGCCCGCCGACCAGCGCTACGAGCGGGCCGAGAAGTTCATGCGCACCGCGTGGGAGCTGTTCGACTCGTGGCGCGGTGACGAGGTCGTGGCGGACAAGGAGTCCGGGCGGTTCCTCAGCTCCGCCGACGCGGGCACGTTCTCGCACCACGACGACCACTTCGAGATCGAGGGCCGGTTCGGCGTGCCGCGCAGCCCGCAGGGCCGTCCGGTGATCTTCCAGGCCGGTGACTCCGACGGCGGCCGCGAGTTCGCCGCGGCGACCGCCGACGCGATCTTCAGCAGGCACAGCGAGTTCACCGCGGGCAAGGCCTTCTACACCGACGTCAAGGGCCGGCTGGCCAAGTACGGCCGCAGCCACGAGGACCTGCTGGTGCTGCCCGCCGCGACGTTCGTGCTGGGCGACACCGACGCCGAGGCGCAGGACGTCGCGGCCGAGGTGCGGCGCCAGCAGATCAGCGGCCCCACCGCGATCCGCCTGCTGGAGGAGGTGTGGAACCGCGACCTCAGCTCCTACGACCCGAACGGCCCGCTGCCCGAGGTCGACCCGATCGCGGGCGAGAACACCGTCGTGCAGGGCCGGGCCAGCGTGCGGCAGCACCGCGACCCGCTCGCCGTCGCCAAGCAGTGGCGGGAGCTCGCCGAGGCCAAGGGACTGTCCATTCGGGACCTCGCCATCCACGTTTCCGGCAAGCAGACCTTCATCGGCTCGCCGGAGACCGTCGCCGAGACGATCGACCACGCGGTGCAGGAGGACGCCAGCGACGGCGTGATCCTGGTGCCGCACATCACCCCCGGCGGGTTGGACGAGTTCGCGGACAAGGTCGTGCCGCTGCTCCAGGAGCGCGGGGTGTTCCGCACCGAGTACGAGGGCATG
>DATMCA010000711.1:0-4478 GCA_035559015.1 Umezawaea sp.
CCGCGTTACCGCGCCTACTTCGAGGCCCTGGCGCGGATGCTCGTCCAGGCCAACCCCACGCCGCCACCGTTCGCCACCGGATCATTCGACTTCGACCACCTCACCACGCGCGGACCCGCCCTGGTCGGCAGTCCGGATGAACTCGCCGACCGGTTGAACCAGGGCGCGGAACTGCTCACCGCCGACACTCACCTGCTCTCCCTCAACATGGGCGGCCTGCCCACCGGGGAGTTCCTCGGCATGGTCGAACTGATCGGTGCGAAGGTGATCCCGCAGCTGACCTGACACCGCCGTTCGGCAAAGCCTTTCCACACCCGAAAAGGTCGCACGTCCATGCACGTCACACTGGCGGGAACCCCCGAGCGAACTCGGGCGACCGGGCACAGCAGCAGGCCGCGGAAGGCACCCGACTTGTCCACCGCCGCCGCCACGGGGTGAGGATCCTCGGCGTCTCCACCATTGCTGCCATTCGAGATGGGTTAAACGCCGGGTTGGCGAGTACGATCGGACCGTCATCCGCCGGGAGCGCCCTGACCCCGCCCTCACGACGATTCGTTGTCAAGTGAGCAGTCGAACCACTTCCGTTCGCAGCGCATCTCGTCGTGACGGACCGGGTGGTCGGCCAGGAGCCGGGTATGACGACCCCTAGGTTCGACATCAGTTCCGATACCACTTCGGGTCCCACGCGGGCCGTGTTCAGGGTGACCGTGATGCCACGGGGGATCCGTCGGCAGCGACCGTGGTGACCCTGTCCAGTACTCAGGCGACGGTGCTGGTGGTGGACGGCAGCATCGATCTGGACACCGCTCCGATCCTGCACCGCGCTCTCGAATCGGTGGCGGTGCCCTGCCCCAGGCTGCTGGTGGCCGACTTGTCGGCGGTGGAGTTCCTCGCGTGTGCAGGGCTGTCGGTGTTGATCACCGCCCATCGACGGGGCGGGGGCCGCACGTGTCTCCGAGTGGTGGCGGCCGGGCGTGCGACGCGTCGTCCGCTGGCGCTGACCGGCGTGGACAACTACTTCCGGGTCTTTCGGACCCGTGCCGAAGCGTTGGCCGAGCCTGTCCGCGGCCGGTAGCGATCTCCTGTTGCCATGCCATCGCCGGAACCTGGACCACCGCATCACCGATTGGTCGCCCACGATGTCGGGAGTTCGTTGTGTCCCAGAATTTTTCCGCCGCCCCCGCTGGCGCGATCCCGCCGCTGGAAGCGGGGTGCGAGACTTTCGAGACCGCCGTGGTCGTGACCGTTTCCGGTGGCCTGGACGTGATCAGCGCCTTGGAACTGGAGGCGCTGATCATGACGGCGATGGACGATGCCGGGCCCTACCGCGATGTGGTGGTGGACCTCTCCGGAGCGTCCTATATGGACTCCAGCGCCCTGAACCTGGTTCAGCGGTGCCATGACCGCGGCACTCGGGAAGGCACGGCGTTGAGAGTGGTGGCGTCGAGTTGTGCGACGCTGCGGCCGATCCGGCTCGCCGGACTCGACGGGACGTTGCTGTTGTACCTGGCCACGGCTGACGCGATCACCGCCAGACGGAGATGATCATCGGTTGACCGCACTCCACGACGCGAGGAATTCCGATAACAGAGCGCGGCCGGTATCCGGCGATCGTGCGGTTGTGGGACAACGCCTGGGCCGAGTTCGTGCCGTTTCTGGCGTTCGACCCGGAGATCCGGCGGGTGATCTGCTCGACCAACGCGATCGAGAGCGTCAACGCCCGCGTCCGCCGCGCTGTGAAGGCTCGTGGGCACTTTCCCAATGAGCAGGCCGCGCTCAAGTGCGTCTACATGGCCGTCATGAGCCTGGACCCGAAAGGGCATCGCCCACACCTACGATCATGTGACGCCGGTCATGCGCCACCAGATCAGGGACGGTCTCGAAGCTCGGTGGGCCGCGTCGCCGGCCGGTCTGACGGCGGCCGAGAGAATCAGATTGGTCCAGTGGTTCCCCCACGTGGAGGACCAGGCGTGGCAGCGGCCTGGGGACGAGGAAACCAAGATCGTCTCCCATTGATCTTGAAAGACGACAAAAGGCCCTGGCCTCCGTGGAAACCAGGTCTCTCCGACCTTCAGCTATAACTTGTGGACGATACAGGGATCGAACCTGTGACCCCTACCGTGTCAATCTCGTCCGCGAACCCAGGCACGATGGCGCGGAAGTCGCCGGGAGCGAAGTGTCCGGCGCTTCAGTGCCCGGAGATGAGACCGCGGCTCAGGACGCCGCACGCGGCCAGGCCGATGTGCCGCACGTGTCCGGCGTCGATCATCTCCTTGATCGCGCCCACCGTCTCCTCGATCGGCACCGCGGGATCGAGCCGGGCCGGACAGTAGATGTCGGTGTGATCGTTGTCCAGCCGAGTTGGCGAGTAGGCCAGAAAGTGCCGCACCGACCGGGGCCGACAGTTGTACCTGCCCAGGATGCCCGTCTCCATTGGGTTTTTCCTCCCTCGTCGCGGCTGTTCTCACCTACTCTGGTGCTGGGCAAGGGATTGCGGGAGAGAGTGCTTGTCGGAGGAGTGCGGCTCCTGGATGTGTTCGTCGGTCAGCAGGGAGCATGGGGTGATGCGGACGCCGAGTCCCGCGAGCGGGTGGACCTGCTGCGGGTGCTGGGCACCGAGGTGTTCTCCACGGGAGCTGACTCGGAAACCGGTGCTGGTGACAGGAAGTCCTGAACGCCTCCGTGACTCCCCAGCAGCTCGGAAAGAGGTATGTCATCGTCGACGAACGGCTGTCGCCGCTCACTGGAACTTCCCGCTTCGACCCGGAGGGCGAATCCACGCCGACGGCCCGCCACGACGTGGACGGTCGTCGTCCGTCCACTGGGAGACCTGTTCGGACTCCGCTCGACCAGGCCACCAGCGCCACGGTGCACGGCGACGCCACGGAACACGTCCGGGCGGCTGACCTGACCCTGGACAAGTTCATCGACGCCGCCACCCTGGCCAGTGCGAACGGCCTCGCTGAGCCGACGGAGCCCGTTCGCACCGTGCTGATCACCGGCGCGAGCGGCTACCTCGGCCGATTCCTGTGCCTGGAATGGCTGCGCCGCCTCGCACCCCGCGGCGGCACGGTGCTGTGCCTGGTGCGCGGCGACGACGTAGAACAGGCGCGAGCCCGGCTGAGCGCGGCCTTCGACGGCGCTCCCGAGTTGGCGGAGGAGTTCGGGGCGCTGGCCGAGCGTGCGCTCCAGGTCCTGCCCGGCGACGTCGGCTCCTCACGGCTCGGACTCGACGAGCGCGCCTGGCTGCGTCTCGCCGACGAGGTGGACCTGATCGTGCACGCCGCGGCCAGGGTCAGCCACGTGCTGCCCTACGAGAGCCTGTTCGCCCCCAACGTCTTCGGTACCGCCGAGGTCATCCGCCTGGCGCTGACGGCACGACGCAAGCCCGTGGCGTTCCTCTCCTCGGTCGCGGTCGTCCACTCCCACTTCACGCCCGCGCCGGAGGACGCCGACATCCGCGCCGTGAACAGCACTCGGACGGTCGGCGGTCGTTACGGCAACGGGTACTCGGCGACCAAGTGGGCGGGCGAGGTGCTGTTGCGGGAGGCGCACGAGCGCTTCGGCCTGTCCGCGATCGTTTTCCGCTCGGGCATGGTCCTCGCCCACCGCGAACAGGCCGGGCAGATCAACTCCGCCGACGTGTTCACCAGGCTGTTCCTCAGCATCGTCCTCACCGGGGTCGCACCGAGGTCGTTCTACCCGAACCCGGGCAGGGCGCCGCAGTACGACGGGTTGCCGGTCGACTTCACCGCGGCCGCCGTCGCGTCGCTGAGCGAGCGGAACCGCCGCGGGTTCGCCACCTTCAACGTGGTCAACCCGCACAGGTCCGACCCGTCCCTGGACACCTTCGTCGACGGGCTGGTCGACGGAGGTCGGCCGCTGCGCCGGCTGGACCACTACCGGGATTGGCTCACCCACGTGACCGCCTCGCTGCGCGCGCGACCGCAACACGTGCAGCGCCAATCACTTCTGCCGGTCCTGGACGCCTTCGACGATCCCACCCTGGTCGCGACACCGGACCCGCTGCCCGCCGACCGGTTCCACGCCGAGGTGCGGGCGTCCGAACTGGGCGACGTCCCGCACGTCGACGTTTCCTTCCTGCGCAAGCACATCGACGACCTGGTGCCGGCCGCGGGCGAGCCCGGACGCGCGGCCGAGAAGGACCTGCCAAGGCCGACAGTGCGGCGGCCGTCCGGCGACACCGACGTGCTCGGCGTGGTCCGCGGCGCGTTGCGGTACTTCCAGGACTGCCAACGTCCTGACGGGAGCATCGTCGAGCACGGCGAGGAGCACCACTACCTGCGTTTTTGGGACACCGTCAACGTTCTGCGCGCCGTCATCGCCTGGCGTGAGGTGGTCGAGCCGCCAATGGGGCTCGTCGAGGGCGGTCTGGCCTGCCTGCGGGCGGCGGAGAAGGCGCACGGCCTGGTCCGCTGGGGGGACACCGAGATCGGCGACGACCGGTACTGCGCCGA
>DATMCA010000712.1:0-4980 GCA_035559015.1 Umezawaea sp.
ACCTGATCGATCGCGTCCGCGCGGACCAGCGCGAGGCCTTCGGCGTGGGCGGCGTCGTACGCGGCGCCGCCCATCGCCCCGCGCAGCGACGCCGTCAGCCGGGCGACGTCGTGGTTCAGCGGGTCCGGCGCGCCGCGCAGCCGTTCGGCCACGCCCAGCGCCAGCGCCGCTCCGGCCAGGTCGCCCCGGTGTTCCCGGACGGCGGCGACGGCCACGCCGACCTTCGCCAGCACGGGCATGTCCTTCGCGTCCAACGCGTGGGCGGTGGCCTCCTCCAGCATCGCGCAGGCGGTCGCCAGGTCGTCCCTGACCACCGCGAGGAACGCCGACGAGGCGTAGACGAGCGCCCTCAGCTGCGGCGCGATGATCGTCCACTCGTCGAGCACCTCCGAGCTGACGGCGTAGTGCCGTTCCGCTCCGGCGAGGTCGCCCGCCAGCCGGTCCAGGTCCCCCAGCGCCAGGTGCGCGAACGCCGTGCCGTGCTCCGAAAGAACTCCCCTGCCCGCCTTGGCGATGTCCTCGTACTCGGCTCGCGCCCCTTCCCGGTCGCCGTTGTGCGACCGGGCACCCGCGAGCACCAGTCGGTCGTGCGACACGTCGTCGTCGGCCTGGAGTTCCAGGCGCAGGGCGATCGCCTCCTCCAGCGCGCCGACCGCCCGTTCGTGGTCGCCGAAGACGAGGTGCGCGTCGGCGAGGGACGACAACGACTGCGACAGTCCGAACCGGTCGCCGATCGCGCGGAAACCGTTGACGGCGTTGGTCATGTCCTCCCGCGTGCCCGCCATGTCTCCGTCGTTCTCCCGCAGCATCCCGCGCACCATCCACAGCGCCGCCCTGGTCCACGGGTCCGGGTGGTCGAGCCGTTCGTCGACCACCTTGATCCCGAGCTCGACGTCGTCGGAGAAGACCGCGAACATCGGCTCGAACAGCGCCAGCACCGGGTGTCCGCTGTGGACGTTCACGGCGGTGACGGTCTCGCGGAACTCGGCCAGGAACGCGACCCAGTCGGCGCCGCCGCTCCAGAGGGCGCTGTTGATCAGGTACATCGCGTTGGCGATCGTCTTCGCGGGTTCGGGGCCCTCGCCCGGCACGTCCAGCGCGCGTCGCAGCCAGGCGTCCGCGTCGACGGTGGTCCCGAGGATCCAGCCGAACATGCCGAGCGACGCGCCCAGCCGGACGGCCGTGTCCGCGTCACCGGTGTCCGCGGCGAAGTGCAGCGCGGCGACGAGGTTGTCGCGTTCCAGCAGCAGCCGGGGGACCCAGGTGATCTGGTCGGGCCCGCGCAGGTGCGGTTCGGCGGCCTCGGCGAGGTCGCGGAAGTAGGCCGCGTGCGCCGTCCGGGCGTCCGCGACGCCGCCGCGTTCGGCGAGCCGTTCGAGGGCGAACTCCTTGATGGTCTCCAACATCCGGAAGTACGGCTCCGGCGCCTCGACCACCTGGAGCAGCGACTTGTCCGCCAGCGTCGTGAGCAGGTCGAGGGCCGTGCCGGGGCTCAGGTGCTCGGCGGCCTCCAGGCTGATCGCGCCGGGGAACACCGACAGCCGTTCCACGAACGTCCGCTCCCGCTCGTCGAGCAGGTCCCAGCTCCACGCCACGACCGAGCGCAACGTCTGGTGCCGCGGCAGCGCCGTGCGGCTGCCGCCGGTGAGCAGCCGGAACCGGTCGTCGAGCCGGGCGGCCAACTGCTGCGGGGACATCGACCGCAGCCGGGCCGCGGCCAGTTCGATCGCCAGCGGCATCCCGTCGAGCCTGCGGCAGATCTCGGCCACGGCGGCCACGTTCGCCTCGTCCACCTGGAAACCCGGTCGCACGGCCGTCGCGCGGTCGACGAGCAGCCGCACCGCCGCGCTCTCCCTGGCCCGCGCCACGGTCGGCGCCGCGTCGGGCACGGCCAGCGGCGGCACCGGGCACAGCGCTTCTCCCAGCACGCCGAGGGGTTCGCGGCTCGTGGCCAGGATCCGCAGTCGCGGGCACCGGCCCAGCAGCTCGTCGGCGAGCCGGGCCGCCGCGTCCACGACGTGCTCGCAGTTGTCGAGCACGATCACGGATTCGGTGCGGGACAACAGGTCCACCAGCCGACCGGTCGCGTCCTGCGGCGGCGGGTCGCCGTCCTGGGGGCGCTTGTCCCGCTTGCCCAACGATCCGAGCACCGCGGCGGGCACGTCCGCCGGGTCGGTCACCGAGGCCAGCTCGACCAGCCACGCCCCGTTCGGCAGCCGGCTCGCGGCCGTCGTCGCGAGCCGGGTCTTGCCCGCGCCACCGGGGCCGACCAGCGTGATCAGCCTGCCCTCGGCGAGCAGGGCCGTGACCCGCGCGACCTCGGCCTCCCGGCCGACGAAGCTCGTCAACGCGGTCCGCAGGTTGCCGCGCGGCCCGCCCGAGCGCAGCACCGCCTGGTGGACCTCGCGCAGTTCCGGGCCCGGATCGGCGCCCAACTCCTCGACCAGCCGCCGCCGCACGTCCTCGTAGGCGGCCAGCGCCTCGGCCTGCCTGCCCACCCCGTGCAACGCCCGCACCAGCAGGCCTTGGAGCCGTTCGCGCAACGGGTGCCTCGCGGCCAACTCGGTCAGGTCCGCGACCAGCCGCTCGTCCGCGCCCCGCGCCAGGTCGGCCTCGGCGCACGCCTCGACCGCCGCGAGCCGGGCCTCGTCCAGCCTGGCCGCGTACGCGGTGGCGAACTCCGCGTCCCGCACGTCCGCCAGCGCGGGCCCGCGCCACAGCGCCAACGCCTCGCGCGCGCCGCCGGGGGTCCGCGCCAGCCGCTCGAACTCGTAGGAGTCCACGGCCGACTCCGGCAGGTCGAGCCGGTAGCCCGCGGCCGCCGACCGCACCACGTCCGGGTTCGGCAGCACCCGCCGCACCCGCGCCACCAGCGACCGCACCGAGTTGCCCTGGTCGGCGGGGGCGTCACGGGGCCACAGGGCGTCCGCCAACTCGTCCACGGTCACGACCCGCCCGACCCCGACCGCGAGCCGCACGACCAGCGTCCGCAACCGCGCGCCGCCGATCGGGACCGGGACACCGTCCTCGGTCACCTCCAGCGGCCCCAGAATCCTCACCCGCACGACTCAACTGTGCCACGCGGCCCGGTCACTCCACCGGGATCGGGACGAGTTCGCGCAGGGCGTCGCGGTCGCCGTCGAGGTGGTCGCGGGCCCAGGTGAGGACGGACGACTCCTGGGCGAACAGGACGACCTGGCGGTGCGCGGACAGGGTGAGGAGGAGGTCGAGGATGGCGGTGGTGCGGCTGTCGTCGGCCTGGACGGTGATGTCGTCGAGCAGCAGCGGGCACGTTTCGCCGGGGACGGTCAGGTGTTCGGCGAGTGCGAAGCGGAGCAGCAGGTAGACCTGCTCGGCGGTGCCCAGGGACAGGTTGGCGGCCGGGCGCCACTGCCCGGACCGGCCGCGGACGGTGACCTTCAGGGTGGTCGGGTCGACGGCGGCGTCGGTGTAGCGGCCGCCGGTGATCTCGGCGAGGTGGTCGCACAGGGTCGTGGCGAGCGCGGGGGCGATGTCCTGGTGGACGCTCTCCTGCGCGGCGGCGAGGAACTTCCGGGTGAGCGTCAACGTCGTGGCCAGGCGGGTGACGTCGGCCAGGGCGGCTTGCGCGGTGGCCAGCGCCTCCTCCGCCTCCGGGACGCCGGGCAGCGTGCGGCCGCGTTCGGCGAGGGCCCCGCCGAGTTCGTCCGCGGCGCTGGCGACCCGCTTGGCCTCGGTCCGGGCGGTGGCGACGACGGCCCGCGCCTCGGCGAGCAGCACCTCGACCTCCTCGGCGTCGGTGGTGAGCGCCTCCCGCTCGCCCTTGGCGAGTTCGTCGAGCCGGGCCGGCCTGGTGGTCGCGTCCCGGCCGGCGTCGGCGGCACCGCTCGCGGCGGCGTCGCGTTCGGCGAGCGCGGTGGTCGCGTCCCGATCGTCCCGATCGGCCTCCGCCACCAGTGCCGCGTGGCCCTCCTCCGCCGAGACCACGTCGGCGGCGAGGCCGTCACGGGTGGTGTCGGCGAGCAGCGAGGTCAGCTCGTTCCAGGCGTCGCGCTCCTCCGCGACCACGCGGAGCTGGTCCTCCCAGCCGCGCTGCCACACGGTGAGCGCGGCCAGCAGTTCGGTGGCCGTGGCCGCGGTGGAGTTCCGGTCGACCACCAGCACGGCCTCGCGGACCAGGTCCAAAGCCTTGGCGCGCAGGCGTTCCGCTTCGACGGCCGTCTCCTCCGCCCGTTCGCGCTCGGCGATGGCCCGCGTCAGCACGTCCTTCTGCGCGGCCATGGCGGCCTGCCGGGCCGCGACGGCGCAGGCCCGCTCGTACAGCGCCAGCAGCTCGCCCACGTCCAGGTCCGGTTCGGGATAACCCTTGGCGGCCAACGCGATCCGCAGCTCCTCCGTCTGCCGGGTCGCCTTCTCCGCGTACTGCCGCTGGTGCTCGTCCCAGACCGTGCGGGCCGAGCGCAGGCTGATCTGCCGCTCGGCCCTGGTGGCGAGTTCCTGGAGCACCAGGGGTTCCGCGGGCAGGCCGAGGGACGCGCACCGCTCGGCCGCCTCCACGGCGGCCGGGCCGACGAGGCGGTTGTGCCTGCCCGCCTCGGTGAACTCGGCGGTCGCGGACTCGACGAGCCGCAGGATGCCGACGAACAGCACCGGGCTCAGCAGGGCCAGCCCCGGCAGCCAGTGGTCGGTGACGAGCAGGATGAGGCCCGCGAGCGCCACCACACCGGCCGCGAGGGTCAAGGCGTTGCGGCGGAAGGACTTCGGCGCGGCCGGGGGAGGGGCGTCGAGCGTGGCGGCCAGGTCCCGCACGGCAGGCGGACCGACGGCGAGCGCCGCGGTGAGCCGGACGTCGCCGATCTGCTCGTCGACCATGGGGCGGTGGCTCTCGTGCGCCGCGACGACCGCGAGCGCGCGTTCACGGGCCAGCGCCAGCTCGCGGATCCGGGGTTTCACCTCGGTGTCGCCCAGGGGCGGCTCCGGCACGGCGGCCAGCTCCTGCCG
>DATMCA010000713.1:0-2498 GCA_035559015.1 Umezawaea sp.
GGAGGTGTTCGAACTCCGCGCCGCGCTCGAGCCCCGGCTCACGGCCCTCGCGGTGCCGCGCGCGACCGCTGCGGACGTCGCCGAGCTCGAGCGGCTGGCCCGGGACATGGCCCGCGAGGGCGCGCCGGGCCCGCACCGCGATCTGGACGCCCTGGTGCCGCTCAACCGCACCTTCCACGGCCTGCTCGTCGAGATCGCCGGACGACCCGCCACGGCCGCCGCACTGGCCGGAGCCGTGCACGCCCCGATCGTGGTGCGCAACTTCCACGCCTATGACGACGCGTCGCTCCAGCGCAGCCTCGGCCACCACCTCGAGATCGTCGCTGCGCTGCGGGCGGGCGATCCGCAGTGGGCGGCGGCCGTCATGACCGCGCACATCCACAACGCCCGGGCCGTGATGGTCCGCTGATGGCTCTACCTTCCCTTCGCACGGTGGATCCCGGCAGGGAGCGCTTGGTTCGCTTGTCCCGCGAGGACTGATGTGAGACGGCGCCCCTGTCGGGCCCCGGCGAAGGCCTGACGCCCTGGAGGGTGTCGTCCCCCGAGGACTGGTTCATCAGCACGACGCAGCGCCTTCCCGGTCCGCCGCGCATCATGACCACGGCGGAAGGAGGACCGGTGCTGGGCGTCGGTATCGACTGGGCGGAGGAATTTCACGATATCGCCCTCGGGACGGTCGAGAAGGGAGTAATCGAGCAGTTCCGTATCGAGCATGGGCCGGCCGGTGTGGATCGGTTGATCGGGCGCTGTCTGGCGCTCGAGCCCGACCCCGCCGAGGTTCGGGTCGTGCTCGAGACCCGGCACGGGCTGCTGGTCGAAGCGTTGCTCGACGCCGGGTTCACCGTCGTGCCGGTCAACCCCGACCTGGTCGCCCGCCGGCGCGGCCCGGCGCGGAAGAAAGACGACGCCGAGGACGCACGGATCTGCTGCCTGCTCGCTCTGGACCGGCACGCCGGGCTCAAGGCGCTGATCCCGCACGGCGAGCTTGGCGGCGAGTTGCGCGCGATCGCCCGCGATGACGAACGCGCCGCCCGTGACCAGCGCCGGCTGCTCAACCGGCTGCGCGCGGACCTGCAGACCACCTACCCGGCCGCGCTGGTCCTGGCCGGGACGGACCTGGGCGCCCCGACGATGTTGCGGCTTCTGGAGCGCTGGTCCACCCAGTCCGAGCTGACCACGGCCACCCGCGACGAGCTGGTCGACTTCGCCCGCGCCGGACACCACGGGTGGCCCGAGAAGTTCGCCGACCGGGTCGCCGCCGCGCTCGCCACGCCGGCGCTGCCCACCCGCGACTACCTGGTGCGCGCCAAAGCCGCCGGGATCCGGCTGGCCGCAGTCCAACTGCTCGCCCTGCATGAGGCCCGCCGCGGCTGGCACCAGCGCATGGGCGAGCTGCTGCTCGGCGGCCGGCGCAGCGGCCGGGAGCACACCGTCAAGGATCCCGACCCGGGGAAGGCGTTCCCAGGCGGCGAGATCTACCTGAGCATGGCCGGCCTGGGAGACATCCTCGCCGCTCGGGTCGCCGGCGAGATCGGCGAACACATCGAACAGTTCGCATCCCCAAGCGGGCTGCAGTGCTACGCCGGGCAAGCCCCGGTCACCCGCCGCTCCGGCAAGAGCGACTTCGTCGTCGCCCGCCGCCTGGCGCACAACCGTTACCTCGGCACGGCGGTACACCAATGGGCGTTTTGCAGCCTTACCCAAAGCGGCTGGGCGCGCGAGTTCTACGACCACAAAATCGCCGCCGGGAAAAGCCATCACGCCGCCCTGCGCGCCCTGGGCAACCGCTGGTTGGAAGTCCTGTGGCACTGCCTGACCAAGGGCGTGCTCTACGACGAGGCCGTGCACGTCGCCAACCGCAACCGCGCCCCCGGACGCGCCGCCTGAGGAGGTGGTTGACAGAGGATGTCTCACAGCAGGCCGACGCCCCCGGTAGCGTCCACGCGACCGAGCTTCAGCGTGGTGCGCTGCTGGTCGTCGGGGGCACCGTGTACGTGCCCTACGGCGGCAACTTCGGCGACTGTGGGCGGTACCTGGGCCGCGTGGTTGGGGCTGCCGGTGGGCGGCTCCGGGCCGCTGACGGCTTTCGCCGTACCGACCCCGCGCGAAGGCGGGATCTGGGCTCCGCCCGGACCGGCCGGGCTGCCCGGCGGTGACCTGCTCGTCACTACTGGCAACGGCGAGGCCACCGGCGGCACCCGGGACCACAGCGACTCGATCCTGCGGCTGAGCCCGAAGCTGCAGATCCGCGACGGGTTCGCCCCGACCGGGTGGGCGCAGGAGAACTCGGTTGACGCCGACCTCGGCTCGACCGGGCCGTTGCGCCTGCCCGGGGCCCGACGGGTCCTGGCTGCGGGCAAAGGACGCGAGATCTACCTGGTCGACGTCGGGCGGCTGGGAGGCGTGGGCGGCGAGCTGGCTCGCCTGGACAACTGCCGGGGCTTCGGTGGCGGTGCCGTGACCCGTGCGGCGCCCGGGGCCGTCGCCTTCATGCCGTG
>DATMCA010000714.1:0-7120 GCA_035559015.1 Umezawaea sp.
GCCGGCCCGGACGAGGCGCTCGGCTTCGGCCAGCAATGCCTGCTTGTACACGAAGTAGCGGCTGACCATGCCGTACTTCGGGTACTCCCGGTACCCGCTGTACGTCCGGACGCGATCGATCACCCGCTTGGCCTCCTCGGCCTTCGCCTCGCCGCCCGGCAGGGCCCGCAGGCGTTCCAGGACCTCCTGCTCCTTCTTCGACGCCTCCCGACGCCCCTGCTCGAAGCGGTGTTCACCGGCGCCGGGCTCGAAGTTCTTGACGTTGGTGAGGATCATCGGCAGGAGCGCGGTGGGGTGTTCGGCCCAGCGGGGCCTGGTGATGTCGATCTCGCCGACGCAGCGCATCCCGTACCGGTCGAGGTAGGCCCGGATGGCGTCCCGGGATTCCGGGCCACCGGCGAGGTCGGCCATCCCGTCCAGGAAGCCGTCGTCCCGGACGTCGGTCAGGAAGGCGACGACCTCCGGGTGCGGGCGGATCACGTCGGCGACACCGAGGAGCGCGAGTCCCATCTCCGAGGTGACGTTGTGGGGGACCGACTGGGTGAGGGTGTCGGCCGCGTCCTTCTCGCCCAGCCACTCCCGCAGGTTCTCGTTGAGCCACCAGGTCGCCTGCATCGCCGCCATGATCACCTGGTGGCTGCGCGGGTCGAACAGGACGCGCCTGAGTTCCTGGACGTCGGTGAGGATGAAGTCGAACAGCTCCGGTCCGGTCTTGGTGCGGATGTCGCGGTCCGCCGCGGCGACGGAGGCTTGGCCGTGTTCGACCAGTTCGGTGACGACGGCCGGGTCGGTGCCGATCGTGGCGGGTGCGACGCCGGGGATCGGGTCGGCGGGGCCGTCGTCGGGGAGCGTCGGGATGAAGCCGTCGCGGTCGAGGACGGTTTGCATCGCGTCCCTCGTCAGGGGGTCGGACTTGCCCATGACCTCCAGGAGTCCGGCGCGGCTGGTGGGCACGCCGAGGCGTTGGGTGACGTCGACGAAGAGCCGTCCGCCCGCTTCGGCCATGGGGCGCGGGGTGGTCATCTGCCACAGGGAGAGGCCGAGGGGTTTCATGGCGTCGGTCATCATCTGCTGGTGGCCGACGGAGAGGTAGACGTGGTTGTCGTGGTCGTCGGTCTCGGGGATGGGGAACAGGGTGGTGATCGGTCGGCTCTGGACGATCCGGAAGTCGTCGTCGACCAGGCACCACTCGATGTCCTGGGGGCGGCCGAAGTGCGCTTCGACCCGTCGGCCGAGGCGCACGAGGCGTACGACCTGGTCGTCGGTCAGGGCGGGTTGGTCCTGTCGGGAGGGGTCGATCGTCTCCTCCCGGGTCCCGCCGTCGGGTAGGGCGTGGATGGCGAGCTTCTTGGTGGCGACCGATTTGGCGATGATCTCGTCGTCGCGCACCTGGTAGGAGTCGGCGTTGACCAGGCCGGAGACCAGGGCTTCGCCGAGGCCGAAGCTCGCTTCCACGGAGGCGGTCGTGCGGTTGGAGGTGACGGGGTCGGCGGTGAAGAGGACGCCCGCCGCGTGCGGGAACACCATGCGCTGCACGACGACGGCCATGTGGATCCGGTGGTGGTCGAAGCCGTTGCGCAGGCGGTAGGTCACGGCTCGTTCGGTGAACAGGGAGGCCCAGCACCGGCTGACGTGCCGGAGGACCTCGGTCGGGCCGACGACGTTGAGGTAGGTGTCCTGCTGGCCCGCGAAGGACGCGGTGGGCAGGTCTTCGGCCGTCGCGCTCGACCGGACCGCGTAGGGGGTGTTCTCGTCGAGCGCCGCGGTGATCTCCGCGGCCAGGTCGTCGGGGATGGTGAGTTCTTCGAGGATTCGTCGGATTTCCGCGCTCCGGTCGCGGATCGCGTCCCGGTCGTCGTGGTCGAGCCGGGAGAGCCGGTCCAGTGGTTCGCCGATCGACGGCGCGTCCCGCACGATCCGCCGGAAGGCGTCCGTGGTCACGCAGAAACCGGCCGGCACGTGGGTCCCGTCGATCCGGGAGAGTTCTCCCAGGTTCGCGCCCTTGCCGCCGACGAGTGCGGCCCGCGTCCGGTCGACCTCCTGGAGGTCGAGCACGTAGCTGCCCATTCGTTCGCCTTCCCCCTTCGCCCTGTCGGGCGTTTCGTTCCTCGTTCGCACCGGTGATCCTTGGCTGACAGTGTTCGTGGGGCACCCCGTTCCCGCAGGTTCCGGCATCGGCGGGAGATTGTGCGGCACGACCGGGGTCTTGCCGCAAGACCCCCTGTGCGCTATAAGTTGAGGGTGGAGGGGAGTGGTTCTGCCTCCCTGTCCCGTCTTTCCCCGCCCGGCTGGTGATTTCGGGCGTGGCGCATCGGCCGAGGCGCGGCCCGCGAGTGGGTGCGATGAGCGGTGCCGACCGGTTTCGTGCGTTCGGGTCGTCAGCCGCCGAGGCGTTCGACGGTGAACGCGGTGAGGAAGCCGATGGTGGCGATGAGGCCGGTGTAGACGCCGCTGCGTTCGAAGGCTTCGGGGATCATGGTGTCGGCGATCATGGTGAGGATCGCGCCCGCCGCGACGGCGGTGATGACCGAGATGGTCGCGGGGGAGGCGTCGCGCAGCAGCAGGTTGCCGAGCAGGGCGGCCAGTCCGCTGGCGAGGGCGATGCCGCCCCAGACGCCGAACACGTAGCGGGCGTTCCGGCCGGCGCGTTTCATGCCCGCGGCGCTGGAGAGTCCTTCCGGGACGTTGGAGATGAACACCGCGACCAGGACGGCGACGCCGATGCCGCCGCCTCCGAGCAGGGACAGGCCCAGCACGACGGATTCGGGTACGCCGTCGAGCAGGGCGCCGACCGCGATGGCCGCGCCGCTGCCCCGGGTCTTGGCTTCGGCGGCCTGCTGGTCGCCGGATCGTTTGCGGTGTCGGGCGCCGCGGTGGGCGAGGACGACGTTGGCGACCACGTAGACCCCGGCGCCGCCCAGGAACCCCAGGACGGTCGGCGGGAGGCCGCCTGATCGTTCGGCTTCGTCGACCAGGTCGAACGCGAGCGCCGAGATGAGCACGCCCGCGCCGAAGGCCATGATCCCGGCCACGACGCCCGGTGACACGGGGACGCGCCAGGCGATGGCGGCGCCGAGGACGAGCGCGCCTCCGCCGAGGAGTCCCCACAGGCCGGCTTCGAGCCACTGCGGCATCAGCGCGCCTCCTCCGGTGACGGTGACACCGTCGGTCGACCGTGTACCCGATGGTGGTGTGGGCGAACCGCCGGTACCGGGAGGCTAGCCGCGTCGAGCGCGGTGGTGCCGAACCGGACGCACATCGAGTGGCGTTCTGCTCGTAGGGTTCACCCTGTGTGCGCGGTCGGTGCGGGACGAGGTTGGTGGATGGGCGAGGCCAGGGTTTCCCGGACGCGGCAGCGCGTGCTGGAAGCGGTGACGGACGGTGCGCTGCGGGAGCTGGACCTGGAGAAGCTGGTCGAGGTGCTGTTGCGG
Source organism: Umezawaea sp. (assembly GCA_035559015.1). Classification (GTDB taxonomy): domain Bacteria; phylum Actinomycetota; class Actinomycetes; order Mycobacteriales; family Pseudonocardiaceae; genus Umezawaea. Next base: position 3,432 of record DATMCA010000714.1, read on the forward strand.
CGGGTGCACGACCTGTTCGCGATCGACACCGTCGCGGTCCTGCTGACCGATTCCAGTGGTCGGCAGTTGGTGGCGAAGGCGACCATCGGTCTGGATGAGGAGGTCTTCCAGGGTGTGCGGATACCGGTGGGGACCGGGTTCGCCGGGCGGGTGGCCCACACCCGTGAACCGGTGCGGCTCGACCACGTGGACCGGTCGACCGTGGTCAACCCGCTGCTGTGGGAGCGCGGCCTGCGGTCGCTGGTGGGTGTGCCGATGGTGGCGCAGGGCGATCTGACCGGGGTCCTGCACGTCGGCAGCACCAAGGCCCGCCGGTTCACCGACGAGGAGGTCGACCTGCTGCAACTGGTCGCGGACCGGCTCGCGACGGCGGCGCACGCGCACCGGTCGCGCTCGGCGCGGGCGGCGGCCGCCATGCTCCAGGAGAGCCTCCTGCCGGGGGTGCTCCCCGCCGACGACGACTGGGACCTCGCCGCCCGCTACGTCCCCGGTACCGACAGCGGTGTCGGCGGCGACTGGTACGACGTGTTCCCCCTGCCGGGTGACCGCATCGGGCTCGTGATCGGTGACGTGGTCGGCAACGGGCTGCGCGCCGCGATCGTGATGGGCCGGTTGCGCAGCGCGTTGCGCGCCTACGCCCTGGAGTTCACCGATCCCGCCGAGGTGCTCGGCAAGCTCGACCGCAAGGCCAGCCACTTCGAGAACCACACCATGGCCACGATCGCCTACGCCGTCATCGACACCGCCGCCCACACGCTGTCCATCGCCCTGGCCGGCCACCTGCCACCGGTCCTGGCCGTGCCGGGTCGTGACGCCGAGTTCATCGACGCCCCGATCGGGCCGCCCATCGGCTACCACCTCGCGGTCACCGGCCGTCGCGGCGTGACCATCGACGTCCCGCCCGGCGCGCTGGTGGCCCTCTACACCGACGGACTCGTGGAACGCCGCGACGCGGACCTCGACGAACGCCTGGAGGTCCTGCGCCGGACCGTCCTGCCCGCACCGGCGGAGGCCGCGTGCACCCGGATCATGGCCACCCTGGTGGGCGACCAGCCCGCGACCGACGACATCGCCCTGCTCACGGTCCGCCACGGCCCCGCACCCGACGAGACCTCCGCCTAGACGGCCCCGGACCCGCTGCCGATCAGCCGTCGGAGCAGGCGGCGAACCCGCTTGGCGGTCCCTCGGCGGGCAGGGGGTGTCCGACCATGGATCGCATGACCCAGCCGACCGGGGACACGCACAACGAGTACTCCGGGGACGGCGGCCGCGTCGTGCAGGTGGGCGTGGCCCGTGGCGGGGTGCACGTCCACGGCGGGCGCGGGACCCAGCCGCCGATCCCCCGTCAGCTCCCGGGGGACATCCCGAACTTCGTCGGACGGGAAGCCGAGCTCGCCGCGCTCGCCGATCTCGCCGACCGGAGGACCAGCGGCCGCTCGGCGACGATCGGGATCGTCGCGGGCTCGCCGGGGGTCGGCAAGACCGCGCTGGCCGTGCACTGGGCGCACCGCGACCGGTCCAACTTCCCCGACGGCGACCTCTACTTCGACCTGCACGGCTACTCGCCCGGCGCGCCGAGCACGCCGGAGGACGCCCTGTCGGGGTTCCTGCTGGCGCTCGACGTCCCCGGCAAGAAGGTCCCCCGCACCCTCGAAGCGAAGGCGGCGCTGTTCAGGTCCCTGCTCGACCGGCGTCGGATGCTGGTCCTGCTGGACAACGTGACCAGCCCCGACGAGGTCAGGGCCCTGCTGCCGAGCACGTCGGACTGCTTCGTGATCGTCACCAGCCGCAGCAGCCTGCCGGGTCTGGTGGCCCGCGACAACGCCTACCGCGTCACCCTCGACATGCTCTCGCCCGCCGATTCGGCGGTCCTGCTGCGCGGGGTGATCGGGCGGGCCCGCGCCGGTGAGGAGCCCGACGCGATCGGCAGGCTCGCCGACCGCTGCGGGCACCTCCCGCTGGCGCTGCGGATCGCGGGCGAGCGGGTCGCCGCGCACCCGTACCGGACGTTGGACGACCTGCTCGACGAGTTGACCTCGGAGTCCCGCAGGCTCGACGTGCTCGAAGCCGGCGGGGACGAGATGTCCGCGGTGCGGGCCGTCTTCTCGTGGTCCTACCGGGCTCTCGCGCCCGAGACCGCCAGGGTGTTCCGGTTGCTCGGCCTGCACCCCGGACCGACTTTCAGCGCCGCCGCGACGGTCGCGCTGACCGGGGGCGACCCGCCGGCGGTCCGGCGTCAGCTCGACCTCCTCGCGCACAGCTACCTCGTCATGGAGATCGGCCGCGACCGCTACCGGTTCCACGACCTGCTGCGGGTGTACGCGCGGGAACTCGCCACCACCGAGGAGTCGCCGCGCGACCGCGACCGGGTGACCGGCGGGGTGCTCGCGTGGTACCTCGCCTGCGCCGACGCCGCGGACCACGTGCTCACCCCGATGCGCAGGCGCGTTCCGCTCCGGCTGTCGGTGGCCACCTCGACCGTGCCGGCGTTCGGCGCGCACGGCGAGGCGCTCGCGTGGTGCGAGGCCGAGCGGGCGAACCTCGTGGCGGCGGTCCGCGCCGCCCTGGAGAACGGGCAGTGGGAGGTCGCGTGCAGGCTTCCCCTCGCGCTGTGGGCGTTCTTCACCCTGCGCAAGCCGTGGGCCGACTGGATCGCCACCTACGAGATCGGGCTGGTGGCGGCCAGGCGGTGCGGCGACCGGTTCAGCGAGGCGTCGTTGTTGGCGGGTCTGGGCATCGCCCACCGGGAGCTGCTGCGGTTCGAGGAAGCGCTGCGGTACCTGGAGTCCGCCCTCGCGATCCGGTCGGACATCGGCGACCGGTGGGGTCGGGGGCAGGCGCTGATCAGCCTCGGCACCGCCCACCACGACCAGGCAAGGTTCACCGACGCGCTCGACTGCTTCAACCGGGCCCTGACCATCTTCCGCGACCTGGGCGACGCGTGGGGTGAGGCGCAGACGCTGCACTTCCTCGGCCTCACCTACCACGGGCTGGACAGGCTGTCCGAGGCGCAGGTGGAGCTGGCGCGCGCGTTGGAGATCCGGCACGACATCGGCTACCGCTACGGCGAAGCCGAGACCCTGGCCGGGCTCGGGCTCGTCTGCCAGGCGCTGAGCCGGTGCGAGCGGGCGACCGCCTACCTCGACCAGTCCCTCGGCATCCGTCGCGAGATAGGCGACCGGTACGGCGAGGCGGCGACGCTGGACCACCTCGGCCGGATCCACCACGACGACGGGCACACCGACACCGCCAGGACGTGCTGGACCGACGCGCTGGCCATCTTCGACGACCTGGGCGCCCCTCGCGCGGCGGACGTGTACGGCAGGCTGCGGGACCTCGGCTGACCTCAGCGCGACGGCTTGTGCGCCCACGCCACCAGACCGCGTTTGGTCAGCGACAACGGCACGCGCACCGCGCGGGCCCGGTGCGCCGCGTCCCGCTCGGACAGCCCCCGACCCCGCAGGAACAACGCGACCGCGTGGTGGTCCGGCAGCGTCACCAGCGGGGCGTTCCAGGTCCGCACCTCGTCCACGCGGAACACCCGTTCGAGCAGCCGGGGCGCCTCCTCGGCGTCGAAGCTCGACGCCCGCCCCCAGCGGGGCAGCGCCCAGGCCAGCTCCGGGTCGTTCCTCCTGCTCGACGTCGACACCGCGAGGACACCTCCGGGCCTGAGGACGCGGAACACCTCG
>DATMCA010000715.1:0-8145 GCA_035559015.1 Umezawaea sp.
GTTCGTGGTTGGCCTCCGGCCGTGCTCGATCTCATCGCCGCCACCGATCCCGGCTCCGCAGCCGGGTTCCGGTTCTACGCCGCCGACCCCGATGCGGACCTGACGCCGTGGCCGGCCGGACCGGTCACCGCACTCGGCGACGCCGTGCACGCTATGCCTCCCACCGGCGGACGTGCCGCCGCCACCGCGATCATCGACGCGGACCACCTCGCCCGCGAACTGTTCGCCGCTCGCGACGGGCATAGCACCATCGCCCTGGCAACCCACCGTTTCCATCGCGAGATGGCCGGCTATGCGCCCGCCGCGATCCGCTTTTCCATGCTGCCGTTGCGTTGGCTGTCCCGTGTCGACCGTCTCGACCGGCCCGGTCTTCGCGGTCTCGCCGAACTCGGACTCAGCGCCGCCTCCGCGGTTCACCACTTCAAATCCAGCCTGAACGGGCGGGCCGCTGCATGAGTGACCCAGCTCGGCTCCGACATCCGGGTACCCGACATCGCCTCCACCGCGCACGGGTAACGCAAGAAGTAACACCCAGTCGAGGCAGGCCCGCCACCTCACGCCGCACTTCCCGGACATCGTTGCCCACCTGTCGGCGGTCCGCGAAGCGCATCTTCACGAAGTAGGGCGAGTTCCTCCACGACGACCCGGCCCTTCCCCTGGAGCACTGGCAAGATCGTCGTGAACCGGCCGCGAACACCTGGTTCGCCGATGTTGCCCACTCCGGCGTGGGCGACATCGGCGAACCGGCGTTCCGAACCCGGCCGCACCACCATCACGGATGACGTGCTGGAGGTCGCGTTCGGCGCTCCGCGCCGCTCAGTCCTCGCAGACGGTTCCCTCGGCGGGCAGTGTGCCGGTTACGAGGTAGGCGACGATGTGGTCGCTCACGCACTGCTTGCTGTTCAAGAACCCGGTGTGGCCCTCGCCCCGGTAGGTGAGCAGCCTGCCTCCGCGCAGGGTCGAGGCCAGCGCGACCGCGTCCGGGAACGGGGTGTCCGGGTCGCCGGTCGAACCCACGACGAGGATCGGCGGCGCGGTGCGGGCGCCGAACGGCCCGGCGAACCGGGACTTCGAGCGCACCGGCCACTGCGTGCAGGCGGTGGCGTGCGCGTGGTCGTAGCTGGGCACCGCGTAGGCGAGTGCCGGTCCGGTCAACGGGGCCGCCTCCGATGCCTTGGCCAGCTGTGCCCGCAATTGTCCTTTGCCCATCGGGAAAAGACGGTCGGCGCACTCGACCGAGGTGTTCGCGGCGAGCGACACCGCGGGCGGCGCCTTCAGCAGGTCACCAGAGCGGTCCCGCTCGGCCGCGAGGAGCCCCTTGGCGATCTCGGGCCACGCGGCCAGGCCATCGCTCAAGCCGCGCACGACGTTGAACGTGAGCAGGGCGCCGTTGCCGACAAATGTGCCGTCCTCGGCGCGCACCGGGTCGGCGTCCAGGCTGTTCTGGAGTTCCACGAATGCGGCACGCGGGTTGCCGTCGCCGAACGCGCACTCCGCCGGAGTCCGGCTGCACCAGTCGAGGAGGCGGGTCAGCGCGGATTCCACGGCGACGAACTGGCCGAGGTCGTACTCGTAGGGCCGGTTCGCGTAGGTCTCCGGGTTGTACGCACCGTCCAGCGCCAGCACGCGGATCCGGTCCGGGAACAGGTTCGCGTAGACGGTGCCGATGTACGTGCCGTAGGAGATGCCGAAGTAGTTCAGCTTCTCGTCGCCGACCGCCTGGCGCATCAGGTCCATGTCCCGTGCGACGTACTCGGTGCCGACGAACGGCAGCAGCCGCGCGCTTTCTCGTTGGCACGCGTCGGCGAACTGCTTGCCCTGCACCAGGGAGCGGTCGAAACCGCCCTCCGCGGGCCTGCTCGTCGCCTGCGACCACGCCTCGGTGTACTCGGCCTGCGACTGGCACGCGAGCGGCGAACTGCGCTCCACGCCACGCGGGTCGAACCCGATGATGTCGAACCGCGCCCGCAACTCGGAAGGGCCCGCCGTGCTGAAGAAGCGCACCAGGGCGTCGGTGCCGCCGCCGGGCCCGCCGGGGTTGAGGAACAGCGACCCGATCCGCTGTGCCGGATCGGTGGCCTGCTTGCGGGTGACGCCGAGCCCGATCTTCGGGCCCTTGGGGTCGTGGTAGTCGAGCGGCACTTCGGCGGTGGCGCACTGGAAGCCGTCGCCGCAGTCCGTCCACGCCAACGGCGGCGCTGGAGGTGCGTCGGTGTGCGCCGTCGCGGTCGTGCAGCCCGCGATCAACGCGCTCGCGATCACGCCGACGACGGCGCGCATGAGTGTTCCGGTCATTGCTCGTGCTCCCGAATTGTTGACTGCGATGGAGAAAGCCACTGCCGGTCGAGGTCGTCTTTCCTCGCAGCAGCGGATCGCGCGCAGCACAGCGATCAGTGCAAATGGCTGACAACGGATTCGTCGTGGAGGAAGTCGCCGTGCTCGACCTTCGCCGCCACCTCCACGTCCACCACGAACACCGTGGGATCAACGGTAGACGTATGCGCAGTTACGTGAAAAAGTGCCGCCATGGGACGACGACCGCAACCCGACATCAAGGCACGACTGCTCGACGCCTGCACCGATCACGCGCTCCAGCACGGCCTACCGGACAAGCTCGAACCGCTGGCTCGTGCCACCGGCACCTCGACCCGCATGCTGATCTACCACTTCAACACCCGCGACGTCCTGCTGCGCACCGTCCTCGAACGCGCGCGACAACGCCAACTCGACACCTTCGGCGACCTGCTGCGCGTACGACCGGGCCAGCCCTACACCACCACGCTGATGAACGCCTGGACCTTCGTCACCGGCCCGGAAGGCCAGCCGTACGTAAGGATGTTCAGCCAGTGGCGGGACAGCGGGGTACAGCGGTTGTTGCCCGACTTCGACCGGGAGGCGACGACCGACTGGCTCGGACCGCTGACGGAAGGATTGCGCAGCATCGACCGGCCGGAACTCGCCACCCTTGTCCTCGCGGTCTTCCACGGCCTCCTCATGGACCTCGACGCCACCGCCGACAGCGCCCGCACGAACAAGGCGTTCGCCTACTTCCTCACCACGTTGGACCATCCGATCACCCACGAGTGTCCGACCGCTGAAACCGGGTGATGGCGTGGGCGCCTGGCATTGCGGGCGTGTCCCAGCGCGCCTCTTCCCGGCGGGCTCGGCGATCATGTGACCGGACGCCACGACCCCTGCTTCGTCGAATGGGTGGGAACTCCGGGAGTGCCGGTCGCTGATCGGCGTGGTCCGGGATGTCGGGACCGTAGCCAGCCTCTCAATCAGGTGCCGGCCAGCCGGCGAGAAGTGCGTGTCGTTGTCGCGGTCCGACGGCCCCGACCCACCGACCATGTCCACACCCCGAGGCCGACCCACGATCGGGAACGGCAACAGGTCCCCTCAACCGCAGCGGCAGTACGCCATCCGGGCGATTCCGGACATACCGCGCTCCTTCCCCACCACGAGGCGGAAGGATTTGAAGCGTGACGGGGTGGAAGCGGTGGGCGGTTGCGCTGGTCGTGGTCACGGCAGCGGCGGCGGCGATCGGCTGGGCTCTGCGCTCCCCCACGGGACTGGACTCCGCGGCCAAGGTCGGCGCCCTGATCGCCGGGCTGGTACCGCTCACGCTGGCGTTGATCCAGTGGGCACGCCGATCACCGCGTCCGCCGCCGGTGGTGTCCTCTCCTGAGCAGGTGGACGCCGCTCAACGGCAACTGGCCGATCTGGTGCTGGCCCAGTGGCGGACGGAGGTCGTCGTCCGCCAGTTGGACGACCCCGCCCCCGTCGCGGTGCGCTGGCGGCTCACGGAGCTGGACAAGTCCTCAGGACACGCCGCTCGCCCGAAACCGCTGAGGTACCTGATCGGCCAGGGCGTTCCCCGGTTCGAAGGTCGTACCGACCGCGTTGACGACATGGCCAGGGAGTTCCGCAGGCTCCCGGCACGTCGACTGGTGATCCTCGGTGATCCCGGCATGGGCAAGACGACGCTGGCGGTTCTCCTGCTTCGGGAACTCCTGGCGCATCCCGACGGCGTGGAGCCGGTACCCGTGCTCCTCTCGATGTCCGGTTGGGATCCTGCCGTCGAATCCCTCCACTCGTGGGTGGCACGGCGACTCACCGAGGGGTACCCGGCCTTGCGCGCCGCCGACTTCGGTCCGAACGCGAGCCGTGCCCTGGTCGACCAGAGGCGGATCCTGCCTGTCCTGGACGGTTTGGACGAACTGCCCGATGGGACGCGCTCCGCGATCCTCGACCGGCTCAACGCGGCGGCCGAGGACGCGCTCATCCTCACCTGCCGGACCACCCAGTACGAGGAAACCCTTGCCCACCAAGGCAGGCGCGGCCTCACCGGAGCGGCCGTCATCGAACCCGGCAGGCTCACGACCGCCGATGCCGCCACCTACCTGGAACGCAACCTCCCGCGAAACCCCGCCCACGGCTGGACGACCCTGTTGTCAGCACTGCGAAAAGACCCGAGCAGTCCGATCAGCCGGGCCTTGTCCAGCCCGTTGACCTTGTGGCTGGTGCGCAAGGTCTACGTCGAGGCCCACGCCGACCCCGCCGAACTGTGCGACACCAGCCGATTCGCCAGCGCCGGTGCCGTCACCGAGCACCTGCTCGACCACCTCGTCGACGCACTCGTCACCACCAATCCTCCCCAGCGGAAACCTGACGAGGAACACCCGTTCGCCCCTCGGCAGGCCTGGGATCCCACCGATGCGACGAACTGGCTCGCCTTCCTGGCGCACCACTTGGACACGATCGGCAGTCGTGACCTCGCCTGGTGGCAACTGGGCTCCGCCGTGCCGTCGCGAACCAGGTCACTCATCAAGATCGGGCTCGGACTCGGAGTGGTGACCGCCGGTTGGACCACCGCCCTGCTCGTGTTCGGGTTCGACTTCGCGGCCGTGTTCGCGCCGTTGATCGGGTTGGTGGTCGTGCTCGTGAGCGGTTCCCCTTCCGAGGAGCCCGTGTACGCCGATCTTCGACTTCGCGGACGGATCCGACCGCTGTTCCGGAAGCTGACGGCCTGGTCGGGCATTCGCGCCGGTTTGGTGACCGGGCTGATCGTCGGTGTCGTCTTCGGGCTGGCGGACAGGAGCCTGGGCGCGTCCGTGGGCGGACTCGCGTTCGGGCTCGCGTTCACCCTGGTGGTCGGTCTGGTCGAGTGGGCGAAGACTCCCTTGACCACCGAAGGCCCACAAACCCCGACCGCCACCTTCCACCGCGATCGGCAGTTGCTCTACCTCTACTCACTCGCGTGCGGCTTCACGTTCGGGCCCGTTCTCGGCCTCGCGTTCGGCCTTGTGTTCGCCTCCATGGCCGGGTTCGGCCTGAAGCTGGTCGCGGTGCTCGCGGTCGGATCCGTGCTCGGGCTCGTCATCGGCTTCACCTATGGGCTGGGACAGTCGAGCGGACAGCACGTGGTGACCGTTGCCGTGCTGCGCGCCCAGGGACGCGTGCCGCTGCGGTTGCTGAACTTCCTCGACGACGCCCACCGACTCGGAATACTCCGGGCAGCGGGTCCGGTCTACCAGTTCCGCCACGCCAAACTGCAGGACCGCCTCGCTCAGCGCTACACCACACCCACCTGACAGGGGCAAGTCGGGAACACCCAACTCGCGCCGCGTGGTGCGCACCCGGTCGGATGCGCTGTCATGCCGACTTGCTCCAGTATCTGCATGCGATCGCCACGGGACCGTGTCACGTGGGTCAGCGGATGGTTGACCGAGCGCCGGCATGCGATCACGTGGCCGGCACCCGATCTCGGAGGTGGGCGTCGTGGGGACGGAGTTGCGCGTGCTCGGGCAAGTCGAGCTGCGAGTGGATGGCCGGTTGGTCGAGGTTGGTCCCGCGCGGCAGCGGTGCGTGTTGGCGGTCCTGCTGGTGGAGGCGAACCGGGTCGTCACGGTGGAGCAGTTGCTGAACCGTGTGTGGACGGATCGGTTGCCCTACAAGGCACGGCAGGTGGCGAGCAGCTACATCTCGCGGCTACGACACGCACTGGCGGGTGACGTCACGATCGTGCGACGGGGCGGTGGGTACGTGCTTGAGGTGGATCCGGAGGCGGTGGACCTGCACCGGTTCCGTCGGCTCGTGCGGCAGGCCCGCGAGCAGGGGGACACCAGGGCGCCGGCACTGCTGGAGGAGGCGACAGGGCTGTGGCGCGGCGAGCCGTTCGCCGGCCTGGACACCCCGTGGCTGGCTGCCGTGCGCACCGGTTTCGAGCGGGAACGCGTCGCCGCCCGGCTCGACCGCGTCGACGTCGCGTTGCGGTGCGGCAGGCACACCGAGGTGCTGCCCGAACTGTTCGACCTGACGGATCTGAACGCCTTGGACGAACGCGTCGCCACCCAACTCGTCTTGGCCCTGCACCGCGCGGGACGCACCGCCGACGCGCTGGCCCACTACCGACAGCTGCGCGCCCGGCTGGTCGAGCAACTGGGCACCGAACCCGGCACCGCTCTGCAGGAACTGCACCAGCGCATCCTCGACACCGACCCCACTCTCACCCCGCCCCCAGCGGCGGCGATCAACGGCGGCACAGCGGTCGAGGCGAAGTATCCGGTGCCTCGGCAGTTGCCCGCGCCGCCACGGTGGTTCACCGGCCGCAGCGCCGAACTGGGCCGCCTGGACCTGGCGCTGGACGCCGAGCCCGACGAGGACTTCTCGACCGGTTCAAGTTCACGAGCCGCCGCAACGGTGGTGATCTCGGCGATCGGCGGGGCCGGTGGGATCGGCAAGACCTGGCTCGCACTGGCCTGGGCGCACCTCAACCTCGAACGGTTCCCTGACGGGCAGTTGTTCGTCGACCTGCACGGGTTCAGCCCCGCCGCCGACCCGCTGGAGGCGGCGGTCGCGATACGCGGGTTCCTCGATGCCCTCGGCGTCGACCCCGGCCGCATCCCGGCCGACCTGGACGCCCAAGCCGCGCTGTACCGGAGCCTGGTCGCCGGGCGCCGGATGCTGGTGGTGCTGGACAACGCCGCGGCCGCCGAGCAGGTGATCCCGCTGCTGCCGGGCAGCCCGACCTGCACCGTGCTGGTCACCGGCCGCCGAAGACTGGCCTCGCTGATCGACCGGCACGGCGCTCGCCACGTGCCCCTCGACGTCCTCCGCGACGACGAGGCCCGTGCCCTGCTGGCCGACCGCTTGGGGATCGACCGCGTCGCCGACGAGCCCAAGGCCGTGGACGAGTTGGTCGGGCTGTGCGGCGGTCATCCGCTGGCCTTGTCGATCACGGCCCGCAACGCCGCCACCCGCCCCGGCGTCCCTCTGACCGAGATCGCCGCCGAACTGCGTGAGCTGGGACTGGAGGTGCTCAACCACGACACCGACCCCGCCGCGAGCCTGCCGTCCGTCCTCTCGTGGTCCCTGCGCCGGCTCACCGAAGAACAGCGCACCCTGTTCGGGTTGCTGGGCATCGCCCCCGGCCCGGATACCACCCCACCAGCCACCGCCGCCCTCACCGGCCTACCCACCGGCCCGGTGCGCAAAGCACTGACGGCACTGGAGGAGGCGTCGCTGCTCGAACGGCGGCCGGGCGGCCGGTATGCGCTGCACGACCTGGTCCGCGCCTACGCCGCCACCACTGCCCGCACGCTCCCCTACGACGTGCGAGAGGCTGCCGTGGCGCGGGTGATGGACTTCTACCTGCACACCGCCATGGCCGCCGACCGCCTCCTGCACCCCGCCCGCAAGGTCCTGCGAACCGATCCGCCCAGGCCCGGCGTTCACCCGCACCCGCTGCCGGAGGCCCCTGCCGCGATGGCCTGGCTGGAAGCCGAGCACGCCAACCTCCTGGCCACCCAACGCGCCGCGGTGGCCCTCGACCGCCACCACACCGTCTGGCACTTCGCCTGGACGCTGGAGACCTTCCACTACCGGCGGGGGCACAGGCGCGACTCGTTCGCCTCGTGGCAGGCCGCGTTGGACGCCGCCGCCCATCTACCCGACCCTGCCGCTCTCACCCGCGCCCACCGATTTCTCGGCCACGCCTGCTCCCGGTTGGACCTGCACGAGCAGGGCATCGAACACATGGGCCGGGCGCTCGACCTTGCCATGCGCGACCACGACCTCACCGAACAGGCCCACACCCACCGGATCCTCGCGACCGCCTGGGGCCGGAGAGGGGACGATCAATGG
>DATMCA010000716.1:0-11857 GCA_035559015.1 Umezawaea sp.
GCACGACGAGCTGACCGGGCTGCCGAACCGGGCGCTGGTCAAGGAGATCCTCGGCGAGCTGCTGGACGGCCCGGACCGCTCCAAGGTCGCCGTGCTGTTCTGCGACATCGACAACTTCAAGCGGGTCAACGACTCCCTCGGCCACGACGCGGGCGACGAGCTGCTGGTCGCGCTGGCCCGAAGACTGGAGGACGGGCTGCCGGAGGGCTGCACGGCCGCTCGTCTCTCGGGTGACGAGTACGTGATCATCTGCGCCGACCTCGAACAGGCGGGCGGTGTGGACGTGCTGGCCACCAAGGTCGCGGGCCTGCTGAGGACCGCTGTGCCGGTGCACGGCCAGCTGGTCCGGGTGTCCGCGTCGATCGGCGCGTCGGTGCCGAACGGTGCCCGCACGACCGGCGCGGACCTGCTGCGCTTCGCGGACGCGGCGATGTTCGAGGCCAAGCGGCGGGGTGCGGGCCGGGTGTCGCTGGCCAGCGCCGCGCTGATCGCCTCGGCCGACCGCCAGGTCCACCTGGAGGGCCAGCTCCGCGACGCGCTGGCCAACGACGAGCTCCAGCTCCACTACCAGCCCGTCGTCGGCGTGGACGGCACCGTCATCACCGCGGAGGCGCTGGTGCGCTGGCCGCACCCGGACCGCGGGCTGCTGCCGCCGGACGTGTTCCTGCCGGTCGCCGAGCAGGGCGACCTCATGCGCGACCTGGACCGGTGGGTGCTGCGGACCGCGCTGCGCGAGGCGTCGACGTGGCCGACGCACAACGGCCGGTCGGTGTCGGTCGCGGTCAACCTGTCCGGGCTCGTGCCCGGTGACGCGGAGTTCGTCGACATCGTCGCGGACACCATCGCCGAGGCCGGGATCCCGTGGAACCGGGTCGTGCTGGAGCTGGTCGAGACGGCCCTGGTCGACCTGCCGTCACGGGTGCGCCAGGCGATGGACGAGCTGGTGCAGCGCGGTGTGCAGTTCGCCGTGGACGACTTCGGCACCGGCTACTCGTCGCTGGCCCGCCTCAAGGACCTGCCCGCGCAGATCATCAAGGTGGACCGCCGGTTCGTCTCCGGGGTCGGCAACGACTCGTCGGACTTCGCCGTCGCGCGGGCCGTCGTGGACATGGCGCGGGCGATGGGCCGCAAGTGCGTCGCCGAGGGCGTCGAGACCGCGACCCAGTTCCACGTGCTGCGCGGTGTCGGCGTCGACGCCTACCAGGGCTGGCTGTTCTCCCGTCCGGTGCCCGCCAAGGAGTTCCGGGCCGTGCTCGCGCTCGGCCCGCTGCACATCCCGCGCGCGGGTTAGCCCGCGACCGAGGCCTCCACCAGCGGCAGCAGCGCGGCGATCCGGTGCCGCGGCAGGTCGACCAGCCGCAGCTCCAGGTCCGGGTGCTCGCCGACGGCGGCGTCGATGCGTTCGCGCGCCTCGCGCTTGGTCAGCTCACCTCGGGACACGGTGATCAGCGCTTCGCGCCACACGTTGCCGAGCTTGCCGTGGGCGCGCAGCAGCACCTCTCGGACGACCAGCTTGCCGGGCGACAGCTCTCCCGCCAGCACCTGCTCCGCGACGACGACGGTGTGCTTGTTGTCGGGGGTGCCGCGGAGGAACCTGAGCCGGAAGCGGCTGTCCACCAACGACGTCAGCTCGTGCTGGCCCTTCTCGCTGGACACGTTGGGGTGGTTGTTCGGCACCAGCGCCGCCAGCCGGGCGGGCACGCTGGCGAGCAGCGTGCGCAGCAGCCACGGGCCGGGGTCACCGGTCAGGTCGACGGCGAGCGACGCCGCGCCCTTGCCGATCGGCTCGTACCAGCCGGGCTTGCGGGGCTTCGGCGGCGGCGAGGACTCCGGGCGCGGCGCGAGGTCGGACAGCACGTCCAGAGCGGCCTTGCTGGGCCCGGTGCCCTCCAACGACTGCGGGCCGTGGGTGTAGATGCCGGTCTTGCCCTGCGAGCCCCCGCCCTTGCGGGACGTGGGGCGGCAGACGTACAGGTCGGCGGCGCTGCCGATCGCCTGGGCGCCGTCGAAGCGGTGGAACGCGGGCAGGATCGCCTCGAACACCAGCCCGAGCCGCTGCAACTCCTGCTGCACCTTGAGGCCGAGGGCGGGCGTCCGGTCGCTGAACCCGTACGCCAGCAGCACCCGGCCGCGCGCCGGGTCCGCGAGGCAGTCGATCGCCCGGCCCGCGAACAGGCCCATTCCCTCCGGTGTGTACGGCGGGTCGCTGAACACGAGGTCCGCCGACTCCAGCACCGACGGCGGCAGCCCGAACCGGAAGTCGGCGTGCAGGCAGGTGATGTTCCAGCCGCGCTCGGACGCGAGGGTGTCGACGAACTCCAGCAGCCGGTCGTCCACGTCCACCACCGTGACCTCGACGTCCGGGTTCACCGCGCACACCGCGAGCGACGTGAGGTCGTGGTCGCCGAGGCACAGCAGCTTCCGGCCGCCCAGGTCGTACGTCGAGTCCAGCCACAGCGCCCGCTTCAGCGCCGTGTCGGCCGTCGCCTGCACGTGGTCCAGCGCCGCCAGCGGGGCGGGCACGTTCGCGATGTCGGCGAGGATCGACCGCAGCGTGTCGGTGTGCCGGGAAACCAACGTGTTCACCGGATCGGTGAGCCCCTCGTCCACTCCGAACGCCTCGGCGTACGCCGCCGCCCGGTGCGGAGCGATCCGGTAGCGCTCGCCCTGCGTCTCCAGGTCCTCCTCGGCGGCGGCCAGCAGCTCCTGCACCGTGCGCCTGGGCACTGCGGGAAGCCGTACCAGTTCGGCAAGGGTGTGCCAGTCCCGACCGAGCAGCGTCAGCACCGGGCGCAGCTTGCGCGCGTGCACCCCCCGTTCGGCCAGGAGGGCTCGTACTCGGTCGATCGGCTCGTTGGTACCCACAAACGGAGCAGAGTAGTGAGTGCGCTCCGGAAGGTTACGAGGAGGAGACGTCTGAGCTTCCACGCCTTGGAACGACCTGCCGATGTCAACCGTTCGGGCTAGGGTCGTTTCTCCTGAACCTCGCTTGCTGTGCAGAGCGGCCGACTGGCGGCCGTCCCTACCGGAGGGATCTCGTGTGATCGAGTTCCGAGCCGTGACCAAGCGGTTCGACGACGGGACGATCGCCGTGAACAGCCTGGACCTGACGGTCGAGGCGGGCACGATCACCGTCTTCGTCGGACCGTCCGGTTGCGGCAAGACGACGTCGTTGCGCATGGTCAACCGCATGATCGACCCGACGTCCGGCACGATCCTGGTGGACGGGAAGGACGTGCTGTCCGTCGACCCGCCGACGCTGCGCCGTGGCATCGGGTACGTGATCCAGCAGGCGGGCCTGTTCCCGCACCGCACGGTGCTGGACAACGTCGCCACGGTGCCGCTGCTGTCGGGGTGGTCCAAGGGGAAGGCGCGGACGCGGGCCGCCGAGCTGCTGGAGCTGGTGGGGCTGCCCGCCGAGCTGGGCAAGCGGTACCCGGTGCAGTTGTCGGGTGGTCAGCAGCAGCGCGTCGGCGTGGCGCGGGCCTTGGCCGCCGACCCGCCGGTGCTGCTGATGGACGAGCCGTTCAGCGCGGTCGACCCGGTGGTCCGGGAAGGACTCCAGGACGAGCTGCTGCGCCTCCAGGCGGAGCTGGACAAGACCATCGTGTTCGTCACGCACGACATCGACGAGGCCGTGCGGATCGGCGAGAAGGTCGCCGTGTTCCGCGAGGGCGGCATCCTGGCCCAGTACGACAAGCCCTCCGAGCTGCTCGCGCGGCCCGCGGACGACTTCGTGGCGCACTTCGTCGGCAAGGACAGGGGCTACCGCAGCCTGTCCTTTGTGGACGCTTCCGGGGTGGAGATCGGGACGGTGCCGACGGTCGTCGTCGGCGAACCGGTCGCCGACGCCGTGAGCGAGTGGCGGTTGGCCGTCGACGAGCGGAACCACCCGCGCGGCTGGCTCGCACCGGGGACCACTGTGGACGGTCGGCTGGCCGAGGACGTGCTGAAGCCCGGCGGCTCGCTGTTCGAGGTGGGGCAGTCGATCCGCGGCGCGATGGACGCCGCGCTGTCGTCGCCGTCCGGCCTCGGCGTGGCCGTCGACCCCGACGGCTCGGTCGTCGGCGTGGTCACGGCGACCCAGGTGCTCGCGGTGATCGAGGGCCAGCGCGAGAGCAGGGGCTGACCTTGGGCGACCTCGGCAAGTACCTCAGCGACGCGGGCACGCGGGGGGCGATCTGGCAGATGCTGCTGGAGCACGTCTACCTGTCGCTGCTGCCGCTGGTGATCTCCGTCGTGCTGGCCGTCGTGCTGGGCTGGGTGTGCCACCGCTACGGCTGGTTCCGCGGCGCGCTGCTCGGCACCGCGAACATCGTCTACACGGTGCCGTCGCTGGCGCTGTTCGCGATCATCCCGGCGGTGATCGGCACGCAGGTGCTGGACATCAACAACGTGGTCATCGCGCTGACGGTCTACACCACGGCCCTGCTGACCCGCCCGGTCAGCGACGCGCTCGACGCCGTGCCGGTGCACATCACCGCCGCCGCGACGGCGATGGGCTTCCGGCCGCTGCGCCGGTTCCTGACGGTGGAGCTGCCGCTGGCCGTGCCGGTGCTGTTCGCCGGTCTGCGGGTCGGGTCGGTCAGCAACATCAGCCTGGTCAGCGTCGGCGCCCTGATCGGCACCGGCGGGCTCGGCGTGCTGTTCACCGACGGCTTCCGCAGCCGCTACCTCGCACCGATCATCGTCGGCATCGTGCTGACGCTGCTGCTCGCGCTGCTGGTCGACGGCCTGCTCGTGGCGCTGCGCCAGTGGCTCACGCCGTGGAACAACCTGAAGGGGGCCAAGGCATGATCTTCGCCGACGCCTTCGCGTGGCTGGTCGACCCGGTCAACTGGAGCGGCCCCAAGGGCATCCCGGTGCGCATCGGCGTGCACCTGCTGTACTGCCTCGGCGCTGTCCTCGGCGCGAGCGCCATCGCCGTGCCGCTGGGCCTGTTCGTCGGGCACACCGGCCGAGGTGGGACGTTCCTGGTCGGCGGCAGCAACGCGCTGCGGGCGCTGCCGACCCTCGGTCTGGTCACGTTCCTGTACCTGATCGCCGGTGGTGGAACAGGCCCGGTGCTGATCGCGTTGATCGTGCTTGCGGTCCCACCGATCCTGGCGGGGACCTACGCGGGCATCCAGGACGTCGACCGCGGCGTCGTGGACGCCGCTCGCGGCATGGGGATGACCAGTTCCCAGGTGTTGTGGCGGGTGGAATTGCCCAACGCCCTCCCGCTGCTCATCGGCGGGTTGCGCAACGCGACCCTCCAGGTCGTGGCGACCGCGTCGGTCGCCGCGTACGTGGGCATCGAAACCCTCGGCCGTCCGCTGCTGGACGGCCTGCGGGTGCTCGACTACGGCCAGTTCGTCGGCGGCGCGGTGCTCATCGCACTGGTCGCCGTCGCACTCGACCTGCTGCTCGCCGGCGGGCAGAAGGCCATCGTCCCCCGTGGACTGCGGCTGGCCGGCCAACCGACCGGCCCGAAGAAGGGCAAACGCTCGCAGAAGCTGGTGGCAACCGCCGCTCAGCCTGATTCAGGAGGAAGCACCGCATGAAGCGCTCCTTGGCCGTGGTCGTCGCGGCGGCCGCACTGCTGGTGTCGGCCTGCGGTTCCGCGGATGACCTCAGCGGCAGCGGCCAGCAGGCCGCGTCGGGTGAGGTCGTGGTCGGCTCCGCCGACTTCACCGAGAACAAGATCCTCGCCGAGGTCTACGCGGGCGCGTTGAAGACCGCGGGCCTCAAGACGACCGTGAAGTCCGGTATCGGTGCCCGCGAACTCGTCGTGAAGGCGTTGCAGGACAAGTCCTTGGGCGTCGTGCCCGAGTACACCGGCAACCTGCTCAACTACTTCGACAAGACGAACGCCACCACCACGTCCGAGGACGTGTACACGGCGCTCAAGTCCAAGACCCCGTCCGGGCTGTCCGTTCTGGACAAGTCCGCCGCGGAGGACAAGGACGTGCTCGTGGTGACGAAGGCGACCGCGGACGCGGGCGTCAAGTCCGTGGCGGACCTGGCCTCGAAGCCGGACTTCGTGCTCGGCGCGGCGGGCGAGTGGGCCCAGCGCTGGGAGGCGAAGATCAACGAGGTCTACGGCGTGAAGTTCAAGGAGATCAAGACCACCGACGCCGGTGGCCCGGTCACCGTGGACGCGCTGAAGGGCGGCACGGTCCAGGTCGCCAACCTCTACACGACGTCCGCCGACATCAAGGCGAACGGCTTCGTGGAGCTGGCGGACCCGAAGAACCTGTACCCGGCGCAGAACGTCGTGCCGCTGTTCCGGTCCGACGCGCTGGACGACAAGGGCAAGGCGGCGCTGAACAAGGTGTCCGCCGCGCTCACCACGGAGAAGCTGGCCGAACTGGTCAAGCGCGTGGACGTCGACAAGGAGACGATCGCGAACGTCGCGGCCGATTTCCTGTCCAAGGAGAAGATCTGACGTTCTGACTGAAAGGGGGGCCGTCCCGTTGGGGGCGGCCCTTTTTTCACCTCGTCGGACGACCGCCGATGCGCGTGGTGAGCTCGTCGGCGGCGAGGCGCGCGTCCTCGGCGAGGTCGGGCCACGTTTCGCCGCACTCGGTGTCGCACACGTGGCGGAAGGTCACGGTGATGGCCGCGATGGGGCGTTCGCCGTGGTCGAAGACCGGGGCGGCGACGGACGCGAAGCCCTCGGTCACGTAGCCGTCCTCGACCGACCAGCCCTGGCGGCGTTCGACGCCCAGCAGGGTGCGCAGCGCGGGCAGGTTGCGCGGGCCGCGGCCGGTGCGGTCCACGAAGCTCCCGGCGGTCGGGAACAGCGCCCGCACCTGGGCGGCGGGCAGCCGGGCGAGCATCGCCCGACCCGACGCGGTCAGGTGCGCGGGCAGCCGGACGCCGACGTCGGAGACGATCGACTGCGGCTGCCTGGGCTGCTCCCGCACCAGGTAGAGGGCTTCGGCGCCGTGCAGGACGCCCAGGTGCGCCGTGCGGTCGACCCGGTCGACGAGCCGCCGCAGCACCGGTCTCGCCAGGCGTTCCAGCGGGTCGTGGCGGAGGTACGCCGAGCCGAGCTCGAACGACGCCACCCCGAGGCCGTAGACGCGGTCCTCGGGGAAGTGCGTGGCGAAACCGGCCTCGGTCAGCTCGGCCAGCAGGTGGTAGGTCGTGGACCTCGGCAGCGCCAGTTCGCGGGCCACGGCCGTGGCCGACACCGGCCCCGGCCTGCCGGCGAGGAACTGCAGCACGGCCAGGCCGCGACGCAGTGCCGGCACGTCGCTGCTGATTCCCATGATCCCGAGGCTAGTTGCTCACTTCGGTTCCGGGTGGGCGAAATGGTGTTGCGGGAAGTGGGCTACCACTCCCGCCGGTGTTCGCGGGGAACCCTGGTGAGGCCCGGCTCCTCCTGGCCTTTTCCGCACACCGGAAGACGTGCGGATGATCACCGGGTGGAGCCGCCGTCCGCACCCCGACCCCGCCTCCTACGCGGGGAACGTCTCCCGGATCGCGTGGTCGATCGACCTCGGCGTCTCGCGCCGCACGTACAGCTCCCGCAGCATCAGGTCGCCCAGCTTCGCCGGGTTCATGCCGGACTGCTTGCCCGTCAGGGTCTGCACGAGCCCGGTGAGGTTCATGGCTCCGCGCATCACGCCCGCCGGCAGGTCGTGGACCCTGCGGGAGTGGCCCGCCGCGATGGCGACGCGACTGACCAGGTCCTTCCACGTCAGGTTCTCGTCCACCAGCGGGATGTCCCCGCCGGACCCCTCCTCCAGCGCCAGCACGGCGGCGTCCGCCACGCTGGCGGCCGTCGTGGCGGCGCTGCCGCCGGGCGGGGCGAGCAGCGGTGAACGGGAGCGGACCCACCTGTCCAGGCCGCCCGACCAGTTCGGCAGGCGGCCGTCCGCGCGGCCGAAGACGAACGGCAGCTCCAGCACGGCGACGGGCAGGTTCGGGCCCGCCGCCTCCCGGCCCGCGCGCGCCTGCTCGACCCGGCTGCGGACGTACGGGTGCGTGATCGCCAGCTCCCACTCGGGGTGCTCGCGGTCGAAGTGCGTGTAGTAGGAGCCGAGCACGACCGCCCTGGTGGCGCCCGCCTTCCTGGCCGCCCCCAGTAGCTTCACCACCGGCACCACGTTGCCCCGGTGGAACACCGGGTACGACGGCTTGCTCGGGATCTGCCGGTCGTCCCGGCCCGCCGCGAACACGACCCCGTCGTGGCCCGCGAGCAGCCCCGCCAGGTCGGCCTCGGTGACCGTGGTCGCGTCGAACGTCCGGTCGATCCCCGGTCGCGCGGTGCGGGCCACGGCTGTCACCTCGTGCCGCCGTTCCCGCAGCCGCTCGACCACGTGCTGCCCCACCAAACCGCTCGCTCCCACCACCAGGACCCTCATGGGAACGATCATGCCGGACGGCGGAGCTGGCTGAGGATCGTCGGGTCGGTGATCTCCGTGTCCTTGGCCAGCATCATGGCCTTGCTCAGGATGACGGCCAGCGTGCGGTCGCCCTCGAACGGCAGGTAGGTGTCGGTCCTGTCCGACTTCGGCACGATGCACAGGTACCGGTTGTCCGGCTCGATCATGATGTTCCCGGAGCCCAGGTGGATCTTGTACGCGTGGCGGGTGCCCTTCACGTGCAGGAACCGGTCCTCGATCGCGCACTGGCCGCCGATCGCCAGCCGGGGCAGCAGCTTCGTCAACAGCACCCGGCGGGTCTGGGCGGTCTCACCGAGTTCACCGAAGCCGTAGGACGACCAGTAGTCGCGGAATCGCCCGTCCGGGCCGCCGTCCTGCCACGTCGGGTCGTTGCCGACGCTCGCGACGCCGACGAACAGGTCGACGTCGCGCAGCACCTCGCTGAGCACCAGGGCGGGCACGTCCACCAGGGGGACCGGCTCGACGCCGGGCGGTGCGGTGTACCCGCCGCCGCACGCGTGGGCGTGGCTCCGCGGCGCGTCGATCGGGTAGAAGCGCACCTGGTCGGTGCGCAGGCGCAGGAAGCTGCCGGACTCGGTCGTGTCGCCGCCGTGGTCCTCGCCGTCGCCCTCGATCCAGTACTCGGCCCGCAGCCCCCACCTCGGCAGGTCCCGCGTGGCGGGCGGGTACGAGTCGTCCACCATCAGCCGGAGCCTGTTGTGCCACCCGCGGACCGCGGCGAGGGAGTGGAACTGGTGCTGCCGCAGGACGTGCGCCGCGAACCGGTTCGAGTAGACCCCGGTGGTCCGCTCCGCGTCGGTCAGCAGGTACACCTCGCGGTGCGCCTGCTTGAACGGCTGCGTGATCTCGTGCCGCTCCAGCCAGTCGCGCCACGCGACGACCTCGGCGGTCGCCTTGCCGATGGGGTGCCACAGTTCGACCGCGCCGCCCGGCGGCACCGGGTTCCCCGCCAGGTCCCGCAGAGCGCCCTCGGCGTAGCCGCACGCGACGCCGTCGACCGTCCACAGCAGACGGCGGGCGACCGTGCCGACCATCGGGTGGTCCAGGTAGCGCTCGCGCCACGCCTCGAACGCCCACGTGCGCCGCGCCAGGAACTGCCGGTCGAGCCGTTCCGCCTGGGCCGTCAGCATCTTGTCCAGGTCCTTGACCGACGCCTTGAGCTCCTTCAGCTCCTCGGCGTGGTCGCGCTTCACCGCCGCGGGCACGGTCTTGACCGGCTTGCCCGCCGCCGACCGCCACGACAGCACGGCCTTCGGACCGACCACGGCCAGCACCGCGGTCGCCTCGCCCAGTTCGACCACCGCGCGGCCGACCTCCGTCAGGCCGTACGCGGGCACGGCCAGCTCCTCGATCTCCTCGCGGCTCAGCCCCAGCGCCGCGGCCTTCTCCTCCAACGCCGAGTCGAGGAGCTTGAGGGTGCCCTTGAACGTCACGCGCGTCGCGAGCCGGGCCAGTTCGGCCAGCGCCGCTTCGCCGTCCATCCGCGCCATCGCCGCCACGCACGCGTTCGCGATCTTCGGGTTGCGCGGCCCGAGCCCGGCGACCTTGCGCAGCGACGTCTCGACCAGCGCGCCCAGCAGCCGGGCCGTGCCGACGTGCGCGGGCAGGAACGACAGCAGCCACACCAGCCCGCGCACGGCGTTCGCGTTGTACGGGTCGTAGGCGTCGTTCGGGTCCCACTGGCTGTACCGGTCGCGCTCCAGCGGCAACGTCCTCGGCTTGCCGACCAGCGCGAGCCACCGCACGAGGGTGGCGCGCGCGGCCTCCTCACCGACCTCCGCGAGCAGCTCCCGCCCGCCGGCCTCCCACTGGGGGCTCGGTTTCGCCGCCGTGGCCGTGGTCGCGAACTCCACCAGGCCCTGCCACGGCTCGCCGAGCGCGGGCAGGTCGGCCAGCACCTGGTCCGACCACTGCTCGCCGACGTTCAGCGACGGCCCCGCGAACCGCTTCGCGATCTCCGGGGCGTCGTCGTACCGGTAGGCCTCGATGCCGGACCGGCGGACCACGGCGATGACCGCGGGCGTCAGCGGCCGCCCGGCGGCCAGTTCGGCCCGCAGCAGCGCGGCGGTGCCGCTGTCCTGCCGGTAGACGCCGAGCCGGGCCTCCTCCTCCAGCTCCGCCCGCCGCTGCGCCACCAGCACCTCGGTGGGCAGGCCCTCGGAGAGGACCGCGCTGATCATCAGCACGTCCCGCTTCTCCCGGGCCTTGGCGACCTCGTACCGCGCCGGGAGGACGGCGGCGAGCCGCTCGCGCATGGCCACCGGCAGTTCCGTCACGGTCTTGACCACCAACCTGCCCGCCGGCCCGCCTCCCCGCTGGTGGTCGTTCGCGAGCTGCCGCAGCAGTTGGTCGAGCAGGGCGAGCACGTCACCGGCTTCGACGGCCCTCTTGATGCCGCTCATCAGCCACCCACCAGCGCGACGAGCTTGAGGAACGTGACCTCGACGCCGAGCGGCAGCTCGACCACGTCGTCCAGCCCCTCCACCTGCCGGTCGCCGACCAGCACGACGAAACCGTTGCGCCCGAACGCCTCCAGCGCCAACGCCGTCTGCTTCTCCGGGTCGATCCGCCGGTGCTCCCGCAGCCGGAAACCGTTCAGCGCCACCTCGGTGTCCGTCGGCCGCACCAGCCCGCGGAACACCGTGCCCGCCTTGGCGTTGAACTCCGCCACCTCCTGGAACACCCGCCGCCGGATGACCTCCCGCAACGGCAGCCGCTCCTCCACGACGTCGAGCATCCACTGCTCGGCCTTCGCCCCTGATGTCGTCTCGTCGACGACCGTCACCCTCGCCATGCCGACAGGGTAGGGAGGAGGTCCGACAAAAACGGCTCAACAAATCGGGGCACGGGCGCATTGGAGGGGTATGAGCCGAAGTTTCGAGGACTTCGCGGCGGCGGAGGTCACCCCGATGCTGCGCTACGCGATGGTCCTGACCTGCGACGCCCAGTTGGCGCAGGACGTGGTCCAGGAGTGCCTGCTCCGGGCGCAGCAGAGGTGGCAGCGCATCGGGGGGTTGGACGCACCCGCGGCCTACGTGAAACGCATGATCACCAACGAGTACCTGTCGTGGCGGCGGCGGAGGGCGGCGAAGGACGTCGCCATGTCGCACGCCGCCCTCGACGTCGTCGGGGGCGCCGCCGTCGACGACGTCGGCCGCTACGACGAACGCGACGCCATGCTCCGCCGCATCGCGCTGCTGCCGCGCAAGCAGCGCGCGGCCGTGGTGCTCCGCTACTACGACGGGTTCGACGACGCCGAGATAGCCGAGGTCTTGGGCTGCGGGCAGGGCACCGTGCGCAGCCACATCTCCCGCGCGCTCACGACGCTGCGCGCCGCAGAACACCTGGAGGAGGCCCGATGACCACCGAAGACCTGATCCGCGAGAGCCTCCTCCGGCAAGCCGACCGCGCGCCTGCCCCCGGTGCGGTGCTGACCGCGCTGCGCGCGCCGCACCGCCGTC